>NZ_JAGKRI010000009.1:0-74514 GCF_017939255.1 Aeromonas sp. Prich7-2 | reverse complement strand
CAGCCGAGCCAGCATGTCGCCAGATGCCTCAACAACATCGTTCAGATCGTTTGCAATAGACATAAAAAAATCCGGAACCAGTGATTGGTTCCGGATTGTCCTACAGCAGAAGGATCGGTCAATGGATCCTTAACTGATCAGCATTGGGCTTGATGAGGCCGTTGGGACACGCCTTGAAGCAGTCGCCACAACGGGTGCAGAGGGTGAGGAACTGGGACTCGTCGATGGCCCAGGGCGGGCGTGCCTCATGGCAGACCACCTCGGGTCTGCGGGGGCTCCCCCATGCGTGTGCCAGCCAGCGACAGAAAAAATGCGTCATGCCCACCTCTATACCTATTAGGGGTTAATTTTATCCAGTTTTGGGCCGGCAAGCCAGAGAATAACGGCGGGCAGGATCGCAAGCCGGGTTGCCCTTGTGTAAGCTAAGCGGGTCTTTTTGCGGGATTGAATGAACTCATGTGGCTATTTCTGTGGCGTGCTTCTCTGCTCTATGTCTTCCCCCTGCTGATGTGGGCTTACTGCCATCTCAAGGGTATCGAGTTCAGTGAACTGGATACCGGGGTCAACAGCCACAAGTGGGTGGTGCTGGCGGCCTACCTGCTCTATGTGCTGATTTGGTTGCTGCTCAACCGCTATCTCGAACTCTTCCTGCGCCAGCGGGGGCGCAGATGACCCCGCTGCTGACCTGGTGGCCTGCCATGCTGGCTGGCGGGCTGGCGCTGCTGTTCGGCTGGTGGTGGGGGCGACGCAGCGGCCGTGAAGAGGCGCTGCTGCTGGAGGAGCGTTATCAGGGGTTGCAGGATCGCTGGGACGCGCTGCAGGACGAGAAGATGCTGGCTCAGCAGAAGCTGGATCAGCAGCAGACCCTGCTGCTCAAGCTCACCGCCCGCCTCAAGGAGGCCGAGGCGACCCTGCGCAGCGAACGCATCGCCAGCGCCGAGAAGCTGCAGTTGCAGCAAGAGGCTGAGCAGCGCCTCGGCCAACAGTTCGAGAACCTCGCCAATCGTATCTTTGAACAAAATGCTGGAAACTTCCGCGAACTGAATCAGAACAGCATGGATCTCCTGCTGACTCCACTCAAGGAGCAGTTGGAGGGCTTTCGCCGCCAGGTGGGAGAGACCCACGCCCAGGAGACGGCCCAGCGCCACAACCTCAAGTTCGAGCTGGAGCGCCTTGCCGAGCTCAACGCCCGCATGACCGAAGAGGCGGCGGCGCTGACCCGGGCCCTCAAGGGCGACAGCAAGCAGCAGGGCAACTGGGGGGAGGTGGTGCTGGCGCGGATCCTCTCCGAGTGCGGCCTGCGCGAGGGGCATGAGTACCACACCCAGGTCAACATCGAGGTGGACAAGGGCAAGCGCTACCAGCCCGACGTCATCGTCCACCTGCCCCAGGAGAAGGACATCATCATCGACGCCAAGGTGTCGCTGACCGCCTATGAGCGCTGGTACAACGCCGCTGACGATCTGGAGAAGGCGGTGGCGCTCAAGGAGCACGTCGCCTCGGTGCGCAACCATATCCGCGAGCTGGGCCGCAAGGATTACCAGCAGTTGCCCGGGGTGCGCACCCTGGACTATGTGCTGATGTTCGTGGCGGTGGAGCCTGCCTTCCTCGCTGCCCTGGAAGCGGACCCTTCCCTGGTGCGCTACGGGCTGGAACACAACATCCTGCTGGTGAGCCCTACTAACCTGATGGTGGCGCTGCGCACCATAGAGAACCTGTGGCGCTACGAGCGGCAGAACCAGAACTCGCGCCAGATAGCGGAGCGGGCCGGTCGCCTCTACGAGAAGTTGCGGCTGTTCGTGGAGGAGATGCAGCAGATGGGGGGCAGCTTGCACAAGGCGCAGGAGAGCTACGACAAGGCGATGGGCCGGCTGGTGAACGGTCGTGGCAACCTGATCGCCCAGGCCGAGCGCTTTCGCGAGCTGGGGGTCGAGGTGACCAAGCCCTTGCCGGACGCGCTGGTGGACAGGGCGCTGGAGCGGGAGGAGTCGGCGGACTGAGGGGAGTCGTCATTCGCCGGGACAACGAAAAGGGCAGCCATTGGCTGCCCTTTTCGTTTCATGCAACAGCCTGGACGGCTGCTTATTGCTTCCAGAAGGAGGGGAAGAAGAGCACCGCCACCGTCAGGATCTCGAGGCGTCCCAGCAGCATGCCGAACGACAGTATCCACTTGGCCGCATCCGGCAGACTGGCGAAGTTGGTGCTGGGACCGATGACAGGCCCCATGCCCGGGCCCACGTTGGCCACGGCGGTGATGGAGCCCGAGATGGCGGTCAGGGGGTCCAGCCCGATGGCGGCGAGCAGGGCGGCGATCAGCAGGATGATGGCGAAGTAGACCAGCACGAAGGAGATCAGGGAGCGGATGATGGCGTCGTTGACCGGACGGCCGTTGTACTTCTGGGGAAACACGGCGGAGGGGTGCATCAGCTGGCGCATCTGTTTCTTGAACAGGGCGAAGGCCACCTGGACCCGAAAGATCTTGAGCCCGCCCGAGGTGGAGCCGGAGCAGGCGCCGAGTGCCAGCAGGATGATGAAGATAATGGTGGTGAGCGGGCCCCAGGTGCCGAAGTCACCGAGTCCGAAACCCGTGGTGGTAAGCACGGAGACGATATTGAAGCTGCTGATGCGCAAGGCATCCATGAAGCCGTAGATGTCTCTCACCCAGAGATAGAAGGTGACGACCAGGGTCACCCAGACGATCAGCCAGAAGAAGCCCTGCACCTGGGCATCCTTGAACAGGCTGTTGTCACGGCGGGAGAGAGCCTGCACATAGAGCAGGAAGGGCAGGCCACCGAGGAACATGAAGAGGGTGCCTATCCAGTGCGCCGCGTGGGAGAAGTGGGACATGGATTGATCGGAGGTGGAGTAGCCGCCGGTGCTGAGGGTCGTCATGGCGTGGTTGACCGCTTCGAACAGGTTCATGCCACTCACCCAGTAGGCGAGGAAGCAGAGCATGGAGAGTACCAGATAGACCAGCACTATGTTGTTGGCCACCGTTTTGGCGCGGGGGGCGCTCTTGTCGGACCAATCGGAGCTCTCGGTCTGGAACAGCTTCATGCCACCGACGTTGAGGTAGGGCAGCACCGCCACCGCCATCACGATGAAGCCGACCCCGCCCAGCCACTGCAGGATGGATCGCCACAGCAGGATGCTGTGGGCCATGCCGTCCAGCCCCGACAGCACGGTGGATCCCGTGGTGGTGACCCCCGACATGGTCTCGAAGTAGGCGTCGGCAAAGTCGATATGGGTGATGAAGACGAAGGGCAGGGCCCCGAAGACGCAGGCGACCACCCAGACCGAGGTGGTGAGCAGGAACATCTCCCGCACGCCGAGGTGAAACTCTGCCTTGCGACCGTAATGGAGGCAGAGCAGAGCGGCACCATGGGTGATCAAGACCGACTTGAGAAATTCGACGAAACCTTCCGAACCGGTCAGCAGGGCCAGCAGGGTGGGCAGCCACATGAAGAGCGCCAGCTTGGAGAGCACCAGCCCGAGCGTGAAGACGATGGGATGCAGCTTGATCATGCAAGAAAACCTGGTCGTTGATTGAAAAAAGACCCGGACCTTTCCTGAGAAAAGGGGCCGGGTCCGGATACCGTTGCCAGAGACATGGCCGGCTTACAGGAAGAAGGGACTGGGCTGGAACAGACGCTCCACTTCCGGGATGTACTTCTTGTCCACCAGGAACATCACCACGTGGTCATCCTGCTGTATCTGGGTACGATCGTGGGCGATCAGCACCTCATCACCGCGCACCACTGCGCCTATGGTCGTGCCCGGGGGCAGCTTGAGCTCGCCCACTGTCTTGCCCACCACCTTGGAGGTGTTCTCGTCCCCGTGGGCGATCGCCTCGATGGCTTCGGCCGCCCCGCGGCGCAGGCTGTAGACGTTGGCGATGTCGGCGCGACGCACATGGGTCAGCAGGGCCGAGATGGTGGCCTGCTGGGGGGAAATGGCGATGTCGATGGAGCCGCCCTGTACCAGGTCCACGTAGGCGCCGCGCTGGATCAGCACCATGGTCTTCTTGGCCCCCATCTTCTTGGCGAGCAGGGCCGACATGATGTTGGCCTCATCCTCGTTGGTCACCGCGATGAAGACGTCGATCTGGTCGATGTGCTCCTCCGCCAGCAGCTCCTGATCCGCCGCATCGCCGCAGAAGACGATGGTGTGTTCCAGATGCTCGGAGAGCTGCTCCGCCCGCTTCTGGTTGCGCTCGATGAGCTTGACGCTGTAGCGCTTCTCTAGCTGGCGGGCGAGACCGGCGCCTATGTTGCCGCCGCCGACGATCATGATGCGCCGGTAGGGGCTCTCGAGGCGTTGCAGCTCCGACATCACGGCGCGGATATGGCCCGCCGCGGCCACGAAGAACACCTCGTCATCGGCTTCGATGATGGTGGTGCCCTGGGGGCGGATGGAGCGCCCCTGGCGGAAGATGGCGGCGACCCGGGTTTCGATGTTGGGCATGTGTTCCCGCAGAGTGGAGAGCGCATTGCCCACCAGGGGGCCGCCGTAATAGGCCTTGACCGCCACCAGGCCCACCTTGCCGTCGGCAAAATCCACCACCTGCAACGCCCCCGGATACTCGATCAGGCGACGCACGTAGTCGGTCACCAACTGCTCGGGGGCGATCAGGTGATCCACGGGGACGGATTCGGGCAGGAACAGGCGATCCCGCTCCACCAGATAGGCGGGGGACCGAATGCGCGCCACCTTATTTGGGGTGTTGAACAGGGAGTAGGCGACCTGGCAGGCGACCATGTTGGTCTCGTCGCTGTTGGTGACGGCGACCAGCATGTCGGCATCCTGGGCGCCGGCTTCGCGCAGCACCCTGGGATGGGCGCCGTGGCCGTTCACCACCCGCAGGTCGAATTTGTCCTGCAGTTCGCGCAGGCGCTCGCTGTCGGTGTCGACGATGGTGATGTCGTTGTTCTCGCCGGCGAGATTTTCGGCCAGGGTGCCACCCACCTGACCTGCGCCCAGAATGATGATTTTCATAAGGCCATCTTACTCAAGGTTGTTGCTTCGTAATGAGGCGGCCCGTCACCGGGCCTGCCATCCGCCGGTTCGGCCTACAGCTTGATGAGCTTGGCATAGTAGAAGCCGTCCATCTCCGCCTCGCCGGGCAGGAACTGGCGACCCGGACAGGCCGGGGTGTCTTCTGCATGCAACGGCACCAAGCGGGCATCCGGGGTATCGGCCAGGAAGGCGCGGATCTGCTCCCGGTTCTCTTCCGGCAACACGGAGCAGGTGGCGTAGAGCAGGGTGCCGCCCTGCTTCAGCTTGCCCCAGAGGGCATCGAGAATGCGGCGTTGCAGCTCGGCCAGCTCGCGGATGTCCTGATCCCGGCGCAACCACTTGATGTCGGGGTGACGACGGATGACGCCGGTGGCGGAGCAGGGGGCATCCAGCAGGATGCGGTCGAACTGCCCCTGTGGCCACCACAGATCCGGCGTGCTGGCATCACCGTGGATCACTTGGGCCTGAAGGCCGATGCGATCCAGGTTCTCCTGCACCCGCTTGAGGCGGTTGTCGTCGGCGTCGACGGCAACCACGCCGGCAAGGGCCGGCTGGCGTTCCAGCAAATGGGCGGTTTTGCCGCCGGGGGCGGCGCAGGCGTCCAGCACCCACTCGCCTGGCTGGGGATCGAGCAGGGCGGCGGCCTGCTGGGCGGCACCGTCCTGCACCGAGCAGTCACCCTGCTCGAAGCCGGGCAGCTTTGTCACGTCGCAGGGGCGCTCCAGCAGGATGCAATCTTCCCCTTCCACACCGGCCATGGCCGGGATACCCACCTCGCTCATGCGGGCCAGCATGGCCTCGCGGCTCTGGCGCTGGCTGTTGTTGCGGATCCACATGGGCGGGCGCTGGTTGTTGGCCTCCATGATGAACTCCCAGTCATCGGGATAGGCCTGACGCAGGCGCTTGGTGAGCCATTCGGGGTGGCCGAGGCGGACGCTGGGAACGCGGTCGATGCGCAGCAGGATCACTTCGGCGCTGCGCTGGAAGTTGCGCAGTACGCCGTTGATGAGGCCGCGCAGGGAAGAACCCTTGAGCAGCTTGACGGCGTTGACGGTCTCGGCCACGGCGGCGTGAGCCGGAATGCGGGTATAGATGAGCTGGTAGAGGCCGACCAGGATGAGGTAGTGGAAGATGCGGCTCTTGTTCTTGAGCGGCTTGTCCATCATCTCGCTGACCGCCGCATCGAGGCGGGGCAGCCAGCGCAGGGTGCCGTAGCAGAGTTCTTGCAGGAGGGCGCGATCGCGAGGGGCGACCTTCTCCTGGGCAGCAGGCAGAACGGCGGAGAGAGATTGGCCCTGATCCAGCACCTGTTGAATGACGAGAGCAGCCTGTGCGCGTGTTTTCATAGCGTTACCTTAGATGCACAAGTCGGGGCCAGGGCCCCGCTTGTGTCAATTCAATCCAGATCAAATCAGTTGCGTGCCAGGTTCAAACCAGTCGCGGCGAGAGTTGAGCAGATCCGAAACGGACATGGCCTTCTTGCCGGGAGGTTGCAGGGTTAGCAGGCGCAGCACCCCCTGACCGGTGGCAACCTCGATCCCCTGCTTGTCGGCCTTGAGCAGGGTACCGGCTGCCTGGCCGTGCGCCTTGGGAAGGACTTCGGCCTGCCACACCTTGACGGTCTGTCCGGCGACCTCGAACCAGCTGATGGGCCAGGGGTTGAAGGCGCGGATGCAGCGTTCGATGGCAACGGCGTCCATCGACCAGTCGATGCGGGCCTCTTCCTTGGAGAGCTTCTCGGCGTAGTTGGCCAGCGCATCGTCCTGGGGCTCGGCGGCGGTGTCGCCGGCAGCCATGGCGTCCAGGGTATCGACCAGTGCCTGCGGGCCCAGACCGGCCAGCTTGTCATAGAGGCTGGCAGAGGTCTCATCACTGGCGATGGGGCAGGTTACCTTGCGGATCATGGCGCCGGTATCCAGCCCCACATCCATCTGCATGATGGTGACGCCGGTTTCGGCATCCCCCGCCCAGATGGAGCGTTGAATCGGGGCGGCACCGCGCCAGCGCGGCAGCAGGGAGCCGTGCACGTTGATGCAACCCAGACGCGGCGTATCGAGCACCGCCTTGGGGAGGATGAGGCCATAAGCCACGACGACCATCAGATCGGCACCCAGAGCGGCCAGTTCGGCTTGCGCCGCTTCATTGCGCAGGGAGGCAGGTTGATAGACCGGCAGATCGTGGGCCAGCGCCAGCTCCTTGACCGGGCTGGCAGTGAGCTTCTGGCCGCGACCGGCGGGCTTGTCCGGCTGGGTATAAACGGCGACGACCTCGTGGCCGGAAGACAACAACGCCGCCAGATGACGGGCGGCGAAGTCGGGGGTACCGGCAAAAATCAGTTTCAGCTTGTTCAATGGAGCGGATCCTCAGAGGACTTTGCGATCTTCACGGGCCATCTTTTCCAGCTTCTGACGAATGCGCTGGCGCTTGAGCGGGGACAAGTAATCCACAAACAGCTTGCCGACCAGATGATCCATCTCATGTTGTATGCAGATGGCGAGCAGATCGTCCGCTTCCAGCTCGAAGGTGTTGCCGTGGCGATCTTGCGCCCTGACCTTGACCCACTCGGCGCGCGGAACCAGAGCACGGTTGCCGGGCACGGAGAGGCAGCCCTCTTCGATGCCGGTGCTGCCGGACTGTTCCAGGATCTCCGGGTTGATCAACACCAGCTGTTCTTCGCGGTTCTCGGAGACATCGATGACGATGATGCGCTGATGAATGTCGACCTGGGTCGCGGCCAGGCCGATGCCTTCCTCCGCGTACATGGTTTCGAACATATCATCTACAATGTGTTGTAACTCGGGTGTAAAGGCTTCGACAGGGGCCGCGACTGTGCGCAGACGCTCATCGGGGAAACGCAATACATCTAGAATGGCCATAATTTTTTCTTTAGTTTCATATAAACGCAGTCAATATTGACGTAATTCTAGTCATTTACGCCGACAAAAAACAGCAACACTTTGCGTGCAGAAGTAACAGGGAGTGTTATGTATCTGAAGCAAATCGTCGTCGCCTGCCTGGCGACAGCCTTGGCCGGTGGCGCCATGGCACAGCAGTTGACGCTCAAATCCGGTTACCCCGAGACTTATGTGGTGCAAAAAGGGGACACCCTCTGGGATATCTCGGGCCAGTATCTGGCCGAACCCTGGCTCTGGCCACGCCTCTGGAACATCAATCCGCAGATCGCCAATCCCCACTGGATCTATCCCGGTGACGTGCTGCACCTGAGCTGGGTCAATGGTGAGCCTCGGCTCGGCAAAGCCAGTCAGGGGGGCAAGCAGGTCATCCGTCTCTCGCCCAAGAACCGCTATGAAAACAAGGCCAATCCCATACCGACCCTTCCTCTGAGTGAGATAGCGCCCTTCCTGCAGACCGACCACATTCTGGCCAACAGCCAGCAGAGCAAGGACCTGCCCTATGTGCTCGGCAACAATGACAAGCATGTCGGGATGCTGGAGGGCGACATTCTCTATGTGAAAGGAGCCTTGAACCCGGGTCAGAGTTATGGCCTCTATCGCCCGGGGGTGGCATACAAGGACAAGCATACTGGCGAGTCGCTCGGTCAGGAGGCGATTTTTGTCGGCACGGTGCGGGCAGAGGAGTACCTTGCCCACGACACCACCAAAGTGACGCTGACCCATAACCGGCGTGAGGTGTATCAGGGCGACAAGGTGATGCCGCTGCCGTCGCAGGAGAGCATCTCTGCCGTGTTCATGCCAAAGGCGGCACCCTCCATTTCCCCCGGCTATGTGATCGAGCTGCCGAGCAAGGCACATGGTGGGGGCAAATTTGATGTGGTACTCATCAACAAGGGGGAGCGTGATCAGGTGGCCCCGGGCGATGTGCTCGAGATCCTGCGCCCAGGAGCCGAGATGGTGGACAAGAATGGCAAGGTGTCATACCGGGAATATTCATCCGTCTATGATAAGGCGTTCTATTCTGCCGGCAAGTCATCGCTGCCTGCCGAGGCCGTTGCCAGAGTCATGTTGTTCAAGGTCTACGACAAATTGAGTTACGGTCTTATCCTGCAGAGTCAGGATCTGGTCGGCTCTGGTTATCAGGTCAGTAATTTCTAACGTGTCCTTGCCACTGGAGCGGTTGTCGCTATGGCTGACGCTGGATGCCGTTACAGGCATAGGCCCGGTCACCGCCGCTCGCCTGCTGGCTCATGTGGGTGGTGACATCACAACTCTGTTTGACTCAGACGATGGCGCCCTGCGAGTTCTTGGTCTGCAGAGTGCCCAGATTCAGCAGATGAGATGGCCTCTTCCTGTCGTGGAGCAGGGATTGAGCTGGGCCGCCGAGCCCGGCAATCACCTCCTCTGTCCCGATGACCCCGCATATCCTGCCCTGCTCAAAGAGATCCCCGGCGCACCGCTCTTGCTCTACTGCCGCGGGAACGTCTCATCCCTCTCCCTGCCACAGTTGGCGATGGTGGGTACCCGCCACCCCACCTATGCCGGCAAAGACAATGCGACACGCTTGTGTGCCGAGTTGGTGGGCTGTGGTCTGGCGATCACCTCCGGCCTCGCGTTGGGCATCGATGGCGTCTGCCATCAGCAGGCGCTGGCATCGGGCGGAATCACCCTGGCGGTGCTGGGATCCGGTCTGGATTGTCTCTACCCCAAGCGTCATCAGGGGTTGGCGATGCAGATCCTCGAGCAGGAAGGTCTGCTTGTCTCCGAGTTGGCGCCCCAGCAAGGCCCCCTGGCTGAACACTTTCCTCGCCGCAACCGTATAATCAGTGGCCTGTCGCTGGGGACACTGGTGGTGGAAGCGGCAGAACAGAGTGGTTCGCTCATCACGGCCCGTTATGCGCTGGAGCAGGGCCGCGAGGTCTTTGCCGTTCCCGGCGCTCCGCAAAATGCACAGGCAGCAGGGTGCAACCGTCTGCTTCAACAGGGTGCCAAGCTGGTCTTGAATGCCGCCGATATCCTGGAAGAGTTTCCAAGGCTGGTCTTGCCCCCTGGACCCGCCAACGGTTCTTCCGAGGCGCAGCATAATAGCGAATTGCCTTATGCCGATTTGTTGGATAACGTAGATTATGAGACCACGAGCGTGGATACCGTTGCCGAACGGGCCCGGCTTCCTGTCGATGTCGTACTGGGCAGGTTGGTAGAGCTGGAGCTGGTTGGTGCAGTGATGGCGGTAGCCGGTGGATACGTCAGAGCGAGGAGGGCGAATCATGTTTGATGTATTGATGTACCTTTTCGAGACCTACATCCACAGCGATGCAGATGTGATGGTCGAGCAGGATGAACTCACCGACGAACTGAGCCGGGCCGGTTTCGACAAGGACGAGATCGAGAAAGCGCTCAACTGGCTGGAGCGACTGGCCAACCTGCACGACAGCGAGCGGGAAGTCTATGTCACCGCAAGCCAGCAGGGCTCTATGCGGATCTATGCGCCGCAGGAGCTGGTTCGCCTCAGTACTGAATGTCGCGGTTTTCTGCTGTTCCTGGAGCAGGCGCAAGTGTTGAATGCCGAAACCCGTGAAATCTGCATCGAACGGTTGCTCGAGCTGGACAAGCCGGACATCGAGCTGGACGATCTGAAGTGGGTCGTCATGATGGTGCTGTTCAATGTGCCAGGCAGTGAAAACGCCTACCAGCAGATGGAAGAGCTGGTGTTTGACGAGTCGGACGGCGTCATCCACTGACAGCCCGGTGCCGCGCTGGTAGAATTCAGGCCATCTGGATTTCAAGGCGCGGCCCATGTCAAAGATCGATCACCATCTCTTCTCTGCCCACGAACATGCCTTCGAGCGCGAGCCGTGCCCGCAGTGTGGTGCTGAACTGGTGATCCGCCAGGGCAAGCACGGTCCCTTCCTTGGTTGTTCAGCCTATCCCGCTTGCGATTACATTCGCTCCCTCACCCCCTCTGGCCGCGATATAGAGAAAGTGCTCGAGGGGTCGTCCTGTCCGGATTGTGGCCATCCACTGGCCATCAAGAAGGGTCGTTACGGTCTGTTTGTGGGATGTACCCAGTACCCGGCCTGTCAGCATATCGAATCCCTTCAGGAGAGTGACGATACCCAAATCCTCTGCCCGGAGTGTGGCAAAGGTCATCTGGTGAGCCGCACGTCCCGTTATGGCAAACAGTTCTACTCGTGTGACGCCTATCCTCACTGTAAGTATGTGGTGAATGACAAGCCGGTTCCCATACCCTGTCCCGAGTGTGGCTGGGGCATCATGATCGAAAAGAAGGTGCGGGGAAACCTGCGCTGGGTCTGCCCGCAAAAGAAATGCTCCCACCAGATTGAGCGGGTATAATCTCGCCGCCCATGATCAGGCAGGCGGATTGCTGGTCAGCGTGAGGTTGTGAGCCGATGCGCATCGCCCAAGTCGCCCTGATCATGATCGCCATCTCCAGCTCCCTGCGGTTGCTCGGTTCACTGATGCACGCAAGCGTCTGAGCCGAAATGCATGACTGAAGAGGAGCAGGGATATAGCCCATATCGCAGCAGTGATGGCCCCGATGCCGTCATGTCGGTTCAACATACAATCCAGTGATGAGAGGCGGCAGCGTGGCTGTCGCATGTGCTTATGCCAAATGAATTTGAACAAGCGGTTGCCGCCCTTCAAGGAGAAGGGGTTATCGCCTATGCCACCGAAGCCGTGTTTGGTCTGGGGTGTGATCCTGATTCCGAAGCCGCCGTGCAGCGGCTGCTGGCCATCAAGCAGCGGCCGGTGGAGAAGGGATTGATCCTGATCGCGGCAGATCTGGCGCAATTGCAGGACTACATCGACCTGAGCCAGCTCAGCGATGAGCAGCTTGCTCGCGTGCAGGCGAGCTGGCCTGGTCCCTTCACCTGGATCATGCCCGCTCGCGCGACGACGCCGTCCTGGTTGACCGGTCAGTTCGAGACCCTGGCGGTGCGGGTCACAGGCCACCCCCAGGTGCAAGGGCTTTGCCGGGCATTTGGCAAACCGCTGGTGTCCACCAGTGCCAATCTAACCGGTGAGGAACCCGCTCGCCGGGTGGCTGATATTGGCGATCTGCTGGCAAGCCAGCTGGCTTACATTCTGCCCGGCGAAGTCGGGGGGCAAGCCAACCCGTCCGAAATCAAGGACGCCCGCACCGGGGCCATCATTCGCCCATCCTGAGTTGGGCACGGCCCTGTTTCATGCAGGTTGTGCGATGAGGTCATGACAATACGAGAAGTGCAGGCAGTGCATGCATGATGCCTGTCTGACAGGAGATAAAATGAGCAAACCGGATGTGGCCCAGGTAAAAGCCTTCCTGCTGCAATTGCAGGATGATATCTGCCGTGGCCTGGAGCAGGCCGATGGATGCGGGCGCTTTGTGGAAGATGCCTGGAGTCGCGAAGGTGGTGGTGGCGGTAGAACACGGGTGCTGCGTCAGGGGGCGGTGATCGAGCAAGGTGGGGTCAACTTCTCCCATGTCTATGGCGATGCCATGCCGGCATCCGCGACCGCACATCGTCCCGAACTGGCTGGCCGCAGGTTTGAGGCCATGGGGGTGTCGCTGGTGATCCACCCGCATAATCCCTATGTACCGACCAGCCATGCGAATGTGCGGTTCTTCATCGCCGAGAAAGAGGGGGAGGAGCCGATCTGGTGGTTTGGTGGCGGCTTCGACCTGACGCCCTTCTATCCGTTCGAAGAGGACGTGAGGCATTGGCATCAGGTCTCCCATGAGCTCTGTCAGCCGTTCGGCACCGACATTTATCCCGAGTTCAAATCCTGGTGCGATCGTTACTTCTTCCTCAAGCATCGGGGCGAGACGCGCGGGGTGGGTGGTCTTTTCTTCGATGACCTGAACCGCTGGCCCTTTGCCGACTGCTTTGCCTTCATGCGTGCAGTGGGTGAGGGTTACCTGGCGGCCTACTTGCCGATTGTCGAGCGACGCAAGGAGCTTGCTTATGGGGAGCGGGAACGGGCGTTCCAGCTTTATCGCCGTGGCCGTTACGTGGAGTTCAATCTGGTCTACGACCGCGGGACCCTGTTCGGACTGCAGACGGGGGGGCGCACCGAATCCATCCTGATGTCGATGCCGCCGCTGGCGCGCTGGGAGTACGACTGGCAGCCGGAGGCTGGCAGCCCGGAGGCATTTCTCTACAGCGACTACCTCAAACCGCGTGAGTGGTTGTGACCAGAGGGGCCATGATGGCCTTTTCTTATTGGCCGATATTCGGCTTGTTCCTTCATGAGAAAACCCGTTAAATCGGGATATTGCTCTCAAAAGGAACGCCTTGATGGATCGTTATCTGGTTTTTGGCCACCCCGTGCGCCACAGCAAATCTCCCTTCATTCATACCCTGTTTGCCAGGCAGACCCAGCAAGCGCTGGAGTATGGTCTGGCAGAACCTGCTGTCGATGAGTTTGCCAGCGCTCTGAACCACTTCTTCGCCGAAGGAGGGAAGGGGTGCAACGTGACCGTACCTTTCAAGGAGCAAGCCTTTGGGCTGGTGGAGCGGCTGAGCCCCAGGGCCAAGCGGGCGGGAGCGGTCAACACCATCAAACTGACTGATGATGGTGTGCTGCTGGGTGACAATACCGACGGCGCCGGGCTGGTCGCCGATCTCAAGGCTCACGGAGTGAACCTTGCCGGTAGCAGGATCCTGCTTCTGGGGGCCGGTGGCGCAGCTCGTGGCGCCCTGGCCCCCCTGCTGGCGGAAGCGACGGGCGAGATCGTCGTGGTCAACCGTACCCATGCCAAGGCGGAACAGCTGGCTGTGGAGTTCAGGGATCTGGGCAGCATCACTGCTCAATCCTATGAACAGCTGGTGGGGCCGTTCGATCTCATCATCAATTCCACCTCAGCGAGTCTGCAAGGAGAGTTGCCACCTTTGGCGACAACCCTTATCCACCCGGACATCGCGATCTACGACATGATGTATGGCGCAACGGACACAGCCTTCATCGGCTGGGCCAAGCAACATGGTGCGCGCCATACCATGGATGGATTGGGCATGCTGGTCGAGCAGGCTGCTGAGGCCTTTACCGTATGGCGAGGGATCCGGCCCGGCACCAAGCAGGTATTGAGAGAGTTGCAGCGCAATCTGGGCGTCGTGTGAACCAGCTTGTGCGCTCTGTTGGGTTGTCGGCAGATCTGATTTAGAGATTCTGCATCTCTGGATAAGGGCTCCCTCGTGATGCGGCACGGCACGTGTGATATGAAACGGTCGTTCTGCGGTGGGTGTGTGGCAGAACAGATGCCATTTTTATAAAACCATTGCGTAACAATAAGTTACTTTTACGTTGCCGTCACTCGCAGAATTTTTTTGAGTTTTTTCTCAAAGCAGCGGAACTTCTGTAACGGACTGCTGACTAACTGGATAGTTGAGGAAGTGCTAGCTAGTCACCTTTATAACTCCCCGGTATTCGTACTGGGGATTTTTTTATCTGCATGAAAATTATGAATATTTTTTCTCTTCCCTATCTTTGAAACTAAATTACATAAATTACTTTCACTTTCTGCTGCTTTGCTGTACAGTTGTCGGCGTAGGGTACAGAGGTAAGATGTTCTATCTTTCAGACCTTTTATTTCACGTAATTGAATGTGGCTGAATAGCAGCCCCGATGAGTCATCGTCGGGGCGTTTTTTTATGAGTAACGTTTAGAGTAAATGCTTTAATTGTTGCCGTTCTTTGTTAGAATGAAGGCGTTTCTTGAGGAAAACCAATCGTCTTTGTTCTCGAGAACTCGCTTTTTCCCAAATTTTTGAACTCATTTCTTCAGGCCGGTTTGCAATGGCAAGACCGGCCTCATTTTTATCCCTATATTGCCTCGCCGTGTAATTAAATTTCAGTTTCGTTTGTTACAGCCTTCAATTCTGATTTTTTACTCGATATCCATGAAAACGGTATCAGGTTGATGATTAGTTAATTCTTTTCGCGTCTAAACATGCTATCAGTATGATTTAAATATATTTTTTTAGGTTTTTCTTCAGAGGTGGCGAAGGCGGGGAGGAGGGGCTCGGAGATGGGGGATCATGAAAGCCTTTCAATCAGCGGAGGTCCAACTCCGCCAATTGCAGCCAGGGAGAGGAGTCGTTTACTCCTCGTTCTGATGATCTTCGTCGTCTGCCTGGGCATTGTCTGCTTCGGACAGATACCAGCCGCTCAGGGTCTGGGCCAGCTTCTCGACGCCGATATTGGTCAGAGAAGAGAATGCTTCAACCTGGATCTGCGGGCCCAGTTCTGCCACCGCCTGACGAACCTTGATCACCTGGTTGTTGCGGGGCCCCGGGCTTAACTTGTCCGCCTTGGTTAGCAACAGCATCACCGGCAGTTCACGGTGTGAACTCCATTCCAGCATGTTCATGTCGGTTTCCTTGAGCGGATGGCGGATGTCCATCAGGATCACCAGCCCTTTCAGGGACTCCCGTCGCTGCAGGTATTCAGCCAGTGACTTTTGCCACTTGAGCTTCATTTCCAGCGGAACCTGGGCATATCCATAGCCAGGCAAGTCAACCAGGCGTTTGCCCGGTTCCAGCTCAAACAGGTTGATCAGCTGAGTACGGCCAGGGGTCTTACTGGTACGCGCCAGGTTCTTGTGTTTGGTCAAGGTATTCAATGCAGACGATTTGCCAGCGTTGGAACGACCGGCAAACGCAATCTCGACACCTCCATCATTTGGCAGGTGGCGGATGTCGGGTGCGCTGGTCACAAAATGCACCTTATTGAAATTCAGAGTTTGTGTATCCAACGTAAATTCCCCATAGAGATAGAGGGTTATAGAGTTACTTTTTTGTGAAATAGTGTAAAATGGCGTCGCTTGAACGCGTTTATTTTAACATGCCTTCAGCGGCATGGGATCTGGAAGCCTAATAACGAGAAAGTTGGAACGCCATGAAGAACCTAGTCATTACACTTGCTCTGATGGTTGGCGTAACTGGGATGGCACAAGCCAAGGGCGATGCCGCTGCGGGACAAACCAAGGCTGCCGTCTGTGCGGCCTGTCATGGACCGGACGGCAACAGCCCAGTCGACATGTATCCCAAGATTGCTGGTCAGCACGCATCATATATCAAAAAACAATTAGTTGAACTGAAGGCTGCAGCTTCTGGCCAAACTGGTCGGGTTGCGCCCGTCATGGGACCCATGGCGTTGCCGTTGTCCGAGCAGGATATGGACGATCTTGCCGCCTATTTCTCCAGCCAGAAGGTGACGCCGGTTGCCGTGCCCGATGATGTAGTTGCCGCAGGCAAGGCGCTTTATATGGGGGGAGACATGGAGCGAGGCCTGGCCGCCTGTACCGCCTGTCATGGCCCACGGGGTTCCGGCGTCGAGCAAGCGAAGTACCCCAGCCTGTCAGGGCAGCATCCCGCCTATATCAAGGCCCAGCTCACCGCTTTTCGTTCGGCGACCCGCGACAACGATCCCAATGGCATGATGCGGGATGTGGCCAAGAAGCTGACGGATCAGGACATCGAGGCGCTCTCCAAGTATGTGGCGGGGCTTCACTGATATAGCCTGTTAGTTATCTTGTTGAAAAGAACAGGGAACCATTGTGTTCCCTGTTCTTTTTTGAGGTTGTAGCAATCGCCCGTAAACAGCCTGCGTTGCTGTAAGAGATCTTCTATATACGGGGCTGGTCGTGTCTGAAAGATTGCTCACGTATATTTTTTTATATTTTATTTTTCAATGAATTAAGAAATAGAACATCACTTTGTACCAGTTCGAAATGTGCTTTGGTTGATTGAGTCATCCGGCGAAGAAGTTACAGTAGGCAATCAGGATTGGCCGGAGAGAGGGTGCAAGACCCGTCTTCGGTTTGACAGGATGTCGGCTCGGAGCATGCGATGAGCAATAGATGCAAAAAGCCAGGATGGTGACCGCCAGGGATGAGCGGGGCTGCGGGAGGCAACCACCCCGATGGGAGGCAGGATGTCGCCGGTTTGGGTTAGACAAACAAACACACGCACACTCAGGACTGGTCAATAAGGATCAGGATGATCCAACGAAATGATGCGCCGTGGTTCGCCCAGGGATAAGGCGATTGGCTACCAGGGAATGGAACTCGCATGATGGAAAAAGGCAGCTTCGGCTGCCTTTTTTCTATTGGGTCATTAACCCGCCAAGACATTCTGTGTCAAAATACCAGCAACATGCCCAGAGGATGCCGATCCTGCGGTGTTCAGCGACCCAACGTGGTCGAATTGGTGCGGGATCCCACTCTTGTTCCATATTTACTGTTCCCCGCTTCAGCATCCTCCCCGGACGACACGCTCCGGGGGTTTCCATTCAGTTATTTGTCGGAGTCATTCATGTCGGCCAAACAACCCAACCGCAAGCCTACCGGCAAGCGCAAAGAATCAGATGCCAGTGCTCAGGAAGGTCGTGAGCGCAAGCGCGCCGCCAAGCGCAAGGGCCTGAAGGCGGGCTCCCGCCAACAGGTCGAGCAGGCGGGCAAAAAGAGCGGCTCCAAGCAGGCCAAGGATCCACGCATCGGCTCTCGCAAGCCCATCGCGCTGATTGCCGACGAGAAGGGCAGCAAGCCGGTGGCGACCAAGCCTGCGAAAGAGAAGCGGGTGGTGATGACCCCCGAGCAGGAGCTGGCGTCCATCGAGAATGATGATCGCCTCAATGCCTTGCTGGATCGTCTGGATGCCGGTGAAACCCTGGAGGCCGCAGAGCAGGCATGGGTCGATCAGCGGGTTGACCGTTATCAGGAGCTGATGGACGAGCTCGGCATCATCGACAACGACGATGACGAAGATGGCGACATGGATTTTGATGATGCCGATTTTGATGAGCCGAGTCAGCCTGCCTCCGAAGAGGAGCTGTGGGAGCGTTTCTCTCAGGCGGACTACCAGCCTGAAGCCAAACCCGAGCCGAAGAAAAAGTGATGAGTGGATGGATGCTGGCCGCCCTGTTGGGTGGCCTGATTTTGCTGGGGCTTGCCGTCTATGCCGGCACCCTGATGGCGCGTCTCAAACGCCAGCAAGAGATGCAGCAGCACGCCATTGCGGCCCGCAACGAGCGGATTCTGGAGAGTGTCAGGGTGATCGCCCACGCGGTACGAGATGGTCAGTGCGACTACTCGGAAGGTGCCATCCGGCTGACCAATCTGCTGGATGCCTTGCAAATAAAGGGGGGCCGCGCCTTTGCCACCGAGTTCCCGGGGCTCTACGGCCTCTATGAGAAGGTGAAGGAGATGCCGACCCATGAGGCGAGGCGGGCACTCAAGCGCAATGAAGTGATGAAGATGGATCTCGAACGCAGCGGCTACGAGGCCGAGCTGGAGGCGCAGATCCTTGAGGATGTCGCCAGACTGAAGGATTTTCAGTTAAGCCGGTGAGCCCATAACAAAGACAGAGGAAGCAAGCGTGCAAGCAGAACAGATTGTGTGGGATCAGGCCCTGATCGAAAAATACAACTACAGTGGTCCGCGTTACACCTCCTATCCCACTGCGCTGGAGTTCAACGAGGGGTTCGGCTATCCGGACTTTGTCCAGGCAGCGGGCCAGTATCCTGCACGCAATCTGTCGCTCTACGTGCATATCCCCTTCTGTCACAAGCTCTGCTACTACTGCGGCTGCAACAAGGTCATTACCCGGCACCAGCACAAGGCAGATCAATACCTCGACTACCTCGAACAGGAGATCAAGGGCCAGGCCCCCCTGTTCAAGGAGAGACTGGTCACCCAGCTGCACTGGGGGGGCGGTACACCCACCTATCTGAGCGAACCCCAGACTCGTCGCCTGATGGCCATGTTGCGGGAGCACTTCCATTTTGCCGAGGAGGGGGAGATCAGCATCGAGGTGGATCCTCGCGAGATCGAATTGTCCATGCTGGATGTGCTGCGGGAGCTCGGTTTCAACCGCATCAGCCTTGGCGTTCAGGACTTCAACAAGGCGGTCCAGGTCGCGGTCAATCGGGAGCAGGACAACGACTTCATCCGCGCCATGCTGGTCCGTGCCCGCGAGCTGGGGTTCCGCTCCACCAATCTGGATCTCATCTACGGTCTGCCGCACCAGAACCGGGAGAGCTTCCATCACACCCTGGAAGAGGTGCTCAAGACCGACCCGGCCCGCCTCTCCATCTTCAACTATGCCCACTTGCCGAGCCGTTTTGCCGCCCAGCACAAGCTGAAAGAAGCGGACATGCCGGCGCCGCAGGAGAAGCTGGCCATGCTGCAGGACACCATTGCCTTCCTGACCGGCCAGGGTTATCAGTTCATCGGCATGGACCATTTTGCCAAGCCCGATGACGAGCTGGCCGTCGCCCAGCGCGAGGGCAAGCTGCATCGCAACTTCCAGGGCTATACCACCCAGGGGGATTGCGATCTGCTGGGGCTGGGGGTCTCTTCCATCAGCATGATGGGGGATGCCTATTCCCAGAACCAGAAGGATCTCAAAACCTACTATGCCCAGGTCGAGTCACTGGGCCATGCCCAGTGGAAGGGGTGCTCCCTCAATCGGGACGATCTGATCCGTCGTGAGGTGATCAAGCGCCTCATCTGCGATTTTTCCCTGAACTTCGCCGCTGTGGAGCAGGCCCACGGCCTGGTGTTCAAGGAGTATTTTGCCGAGGATCTCAAGCTGTTGCAGACCTTCATCGACGACGGTCTGGTGCGCATGACCGAAGAGGGGCTGGAGGTGGTCTCCACCGGTCAGCTGCTGATCCGCAACATCTGCATGTGCTTCGATGTCTACCTGCGCAACAAGGCGCGCCAGCAGCAGTTCTCCCGGGTGATCTAGGCCGGGCAATGTCGTGGGACAATAAAAAACCGCCTTTCGGCGGTTTTTTATTGGGTTTTACCCCTGCTCAACGTTGAGCCGCACGGGCACTCAGCTCGGCCTTCTCGGCTTCGTTCAGGAAGGCCAGGGTCAGGCCGTTCTGCTGGGCGGCGCGGATCTCGCTCACCGTCATGCCGGCAGCCGGGGCCGCCACCTCGTATTCGTGAGGCAGGTCGATCCCCTCCACCGCAGGATCGTCGGTATTGAGGCAGGCCAGCACGCCGGCTGCCAGGAACTGGCGGATCGGGTGATCGGCCAGACTCGCCACCGTGGTGGTCTGGAGGTTGGAGGTGAGGCAGGACTCGATGCCGATGCGGTGTTCGGCCAGATAGGCCATCAGGGCCGGATCCTGGATGGCCTTGACGCCGTGGCCGATGCGCTCGGCTCCCAGCTCGCGAATGGCCTGCCACATGCTCTCGGGGCCGGCGGCTTCACCGGCGTGCACGGTGACCCGCATGCCTGCATCCCGCACCCGGCGGAAGTGGTCGGTGAAGAGATCGCCCGGGAAGCCCAGTTCGTCGCCGGCCAGATCGATGGCGACCAGGCGATCGCGATGAGCCAGACAGGCATCCAGCTCCTGCTTGCACTGCTCGGTGCCGAAGGTACGGCTCATGATGCCGATGAGGTTGGTCTTGATGCCGAAGTCACGGCTGCCTGCGGCCACGCCGTCGATGATGGCTTCGACCACGCCCTGCGGGTGCAGTTTGTGGGTCATCGCCATGTAGGCCGGGCTGAAGCGCAGCTCGGCATAGTCGATCCCGGCACGCAGCAGATCTTCCACGTTTTCGTAGGCGACCCGGCGGCAGGCATCGTAGTCGGCCAGCACGGCCACGCCCCAGTCCAGTTTCTTCAGGAAGGCCACCAGACTCGGCTCGTTCTCGACGATCTGCACGTGCGGGCGCAGGGCTTCCAGCTCATCGGCCGGCAGTCGGATGTTGTGCTGACGTCCCAGCTCGAGAATGGTCTGCGGGCGGATGTTGCCATCCAGATGGCGATGCAGGTCGGTCAGGGGGAGGGATCTGTCAATCATGGGGCACCTTCTGCGAGTCGGGTTGGAAAGCCTGCCATTCTAGGCGGGGCGCCTGAAAAAGATACCCCGTTTGCAAGCAAACGGGGTGTGATTGGTCAGGCTTTCCCTCAAGGCGTGATGGGAATCGTTTTTCCCGCAGGCTCAGGGAATGTCGAGCTCCTTGAGCTTGCGGGTCAGGGTATTGCGGCCCCAGCCGAGCAGGCGGGCTGCCTCCTGCTTGTGACCATGGGTGTGATCCAGTGCCGTCTCCAGCATGATCCGTTCGAACTGGGGCATGGCATCCGCCAGGATATCGGTCTCCCCCAGCGCCAGCTTGGCGGCCACCCAGTCCTGCAACTGCTGCTGCCAGCCACCGGTCAGGGCGGGCTGGCCCGGCTCGGCGGTGCTGGTGATGGGAGTCAGCAGCTCGGTGGGCAGATCGCCTACCAGCACCTCCTGGCCCGAGGCCATCACCGTCAGCCAGCGGCAGACGTTCTCCAGCTGGCGCACGTTGCCCGGCCATGGGAGGCGGCTGATGTAGGTCTGGGTATCCGGGTGCAGGCTCTTGGCCTCCACGTTCAGCTCCTTGGCGGCTCGCAGCAGGAAGTGCTGGGCCAGCTGGGGGATGTCCTCCCGGCGCTCCTTGAGGGCCGGAATATGGATGCGGATGACGTTGAGGCGGTGGAACAGGTCTTCCCGAAACTCGCCGTCGGCGACCCGCTTCTCCAGATTCTGGTGGGTGGCGGCAATGATCCGCACATCCACCTGCACCGGTTGGTGGCCGCCAACCCGGTAGAACTGCCCGTCCGCCAGTACCCGCAGCAACCGGGTCTGCACGTCCAGCGGCATGTCGCCTATTTCGTCGAGAAACAGGGTGCCGCCATCGGCCTGTTCGAAGCGGCCGTGACGAATGTTGTTGGCGCCGGTGAAGGCTCCCTTCTCATGACCGAACAGCTCGGATTCGATGAGATCTTTCGGGATGGCCGCCATGTTGAGGGCGATGAAGTTCTTGTGGGCCCGGGGGCTGTGCTTGTGCAGGGCATGGGCAACCAGCTCCTTGCCGGTACCGCTCTGGCCGTTGATGAGCACCGAGATGCTGGAGCGCGACAGCCGGCCGATGGCGCGGAACACCTCCTGCATGGCAGGGGCTTCGCCGATGATCTCCGGGGTGGTGGTGGCTTCCTGCTGGCGAGCCTTGCGCTTGGTACGTTGCTCCTTGAGGTGGTTCTCGGCCCGGCGTACCAGGGTGACCGCCTCGTCGATGTCGAACGGCTTGGGCAGGTATTCGAAGGCACCTCGCTGGTAGGCGTTGACCGCGCTGTCGAGGTCCGAGTGGGCCGTCATGATGATGATGGGCAGATCGGCCTGGCGGCGATGGATCTGCTCCAGCAGGCTCAGGCCGTCGATGCCCGGCATGCGGATATCCGAGAGGATCACGTCCGGTGAGCGCATCTCCAGTGAACTCAGCAGGGCTTCGCCGTCGGCGAAACTTTCGCATTCGAAGCCTTCGCTGCCAAGGGTGCGCTCCAGAACCCACCGGATGGAGCTGTCGTCATCGACGATCCACACTTTTGCTGTCATGAGGTTCCCTTACTTGCGAAGTGGTAAATAAATGGTGAATTCGGTGTGGCCCGGCCAGCTGATGCAGTCGATGCGCCCCTTGTGCTGATCGATCAGGTTCTGGGCTATGGAGAGGCCCAGGCCCGTTCCCCCTTCCTTGCCGGTGATCATGGGGTAGAAGAGGGTGTCGCGAATGGCGTCGGGAATGCCGGGGCCGTTGTCGATGATCTTGATTTCGGCCGCCAGGCGATAGCGCTGGCCATGGATGGTGATTTGGAAGGCGGTGCGCGTCTTGATGCGGATGAGGCCGTCCTGATCCCCAAGGGCCTCGGCGGCGTTGCGCACTATGTTCAGGAACGCCTGTTGCAGCTGATCCGATTCCATCTCGAATTCGGGGATGCTGGGGTCGTAGTCCCGCTCGATGCGGATCTGCGGCGGCAGCTCCAGGTCCACCAGACGGCGCACCTGCTCCAGCACGGAGTGAACGTTGTGCATCTGGTGACGGCCGGGACGCTGGGGACCGAGCAACCTGTCGACCAGCACCCGCAGGCGATCGGCCTGCTCGATGATGATGCCGGTGTATTCACGCAAGGCCGGGTCGGGCAACTCCTTTTGCAGCAGTTGGGCCGCGCCGCGCAATCCCCCCAGGGGGTTCTTGATTTCGTGCGCCAGGCCGCGCACCAGCTCCTTGGCGGCCTGCTGCTGGGCGTGTTGCTGCAGCTCCTGGCTGATCTTCTTCTGCTGATCGATCTTGCGCAGTTCTACCACCATCAGTCGCTGTTCATGATAGGCCATGGGACTGACGCTGATCTCCACCAGCCTGGGCTCCCCCTCCACCACCAGGGTGACTTCGCTGTCGGTGAAGCCCTGCCCCGAAATGAGGCACTGTTTGAAACGCTGCAGATCGAGAGAGATGTGTTCCAGCAGGTGGGGCAGTTCGATGCCGATCAGTCGTCGTTCGCTGAGGGAAAGCAGCTGCTCTGCCGCCGGGTTGACGAATTGAATGCAGAGACGTTCATCCATGAGAATGACGGCGGTCAGCAGATTGTCCAAGAGTGTCTTGGCGTTGTCCGAGCGGGTTGGCACAGGTTTCTCCCTAAAACGGTGCTGTACACCTGGAATGCACCAATATAGTGCATCAAGTTTACCCGCATCGGTGCGTCACATCACCCCTAATTGGCCTTGGGGGCGGCTCTGGGAGCCTGATTCACCGACGCCCTGTGCAGGTAAAAGGTGGTTGGCTTAGATTTAGCAAGGATCGTACCGTCTTTGGCGAGCAACTCGAGCCGTGCCTCGTAAGCGCCCCTATCGAGGTTTTCCACCCGTATGGCCAGGCTGTTGTGAACCAGGGGCACCGCCTTGCCTTTCAGGATCAGGCGCACATCGTATTGCACCGGGACCTGGGGAGAGATCTCGCCCTGGAAGACGATGTTGCCGGTATTGTCGCGCAATGTGCTGCCCGGTTCCGGAGAGATGAGGTCGATCTCCAGGGGAGCCGCTTCCAGGGCTTTCCTGGCATCGACACCGGTCAGGCTGTTGAAGTTGTCCACCTGGACCGAGTGGGGGGCGGTGCCGATGAGCGGCGAGACCCGCAGGTCCACCTCTTTTGCGCTCTTGCCGGGAGGAGGGGCATCGGTGTAGTGGGTCACCCCCTGGGGATCGACCCAGGAGTAGACGCGGGCGGCCTGTGCGGAACAGGAGGCCATCAGCAGGAGGCTCAGCAGCCAGGGTACAGTGTTCATCCATCTCTCCTTGACGGGGTTCACCTTAATCCTATCAGAGAAAAACCACGGGGTCGGGGTGTGAACAGCCGAGGGTGGTACGGCTCCGTGAACGGGATCATCTTTCTGCACGAGCGTGCCCGTTTGGCGGTATTTCCGTTGCCAGAATGAAAAAAACCCGCCAGATGGCGGGTTTATCATGGGAAAGCGGATTAGACGGAGTAGTACAGCTCGAACTCCAGCGGGTGCGGAGTCATGCGCACGCGGTCAACATCCTGCTGTTTCAGTTCCAGGTAGGAGTTGATGAAGTCATCGCTGAACACGCCACCACGGGTCAGGAACTCACGGTCTGCATCCAGTGCGGACAGCGCTTCGTCCAGGGAACCGGCAACGGTCGGCACTTCAGCGGCTTCTTCCGGCGGCAGATCGTACAGGTTCTTGTCCATGGCATCGCCCGGATGGATCTTGTTGATGATGCCGTCCAGACCGGCCATCAGCTGGGCAGCGAAGGCCAGGTACGGGTTGGCAGCCGGATCCGGGAAGCGTACTTCGATGCGGCGGGCTTTCGGGCTCGGCACGACCGGGATACGGATGGAGGCAGAACGGTTGCGGGCGGAGTAGGCCAGCATGACCGGTGCTTCATAGCCCGGCACCAGACGCTTGTAGGAGTTGGTGGTCGGGTTGGCGAAGGCGTTGATGGCCTTGGCGTGCTTGATGATGCCGCCAATGTAGTGCAGTGCCATCTCGGACAGACCGCCGTACAGGTCGCCTGCGAACAGGTTGACGCCATCTTTGGCCAGGGACTGGTGGCAGTGCATGCCGGAGCCGTTGTCACCGAACATGGGTTTCGGCATGAAGGTGACGGTCTTGTTGTAGGCGTGGGCCACGTTGTGGATCACGTACTTCAGGACCTGTACTTCGTCAGCCTTCAGGGTGAGGGTGTTGAAGCGGGTTGCGATCTCGTTCTGACCGGCGGTCGCCACTTCGTGGTGGTGAGCTTCGACGACCTGGCCCATCTCTTCCAGCACCAGGCACATGGCAGCACGGATGTCCTGGGAGGAGTCAACCGGGGCAACCGGGAAGTAACCACCCTTGACGAACGGACGGTGACCCTTGTTGCCGTGCTCGTAGTCGGTACCGGAGTTCCAGGCAGCTTCTTCGGATTCGATCTTCACGAAGCTGTGGCCCATGGTGTTGGAGAAGGTGATGTTGTCGAACATGAAGAATTCCGGCTCCGGCCCGAACAGCACGGTGTCAGCGATGCCGCTGGACTTCAGGAAATCTTCGGCACGCTTGGCGATGGAGCGCGGATCGCGGTCATAGCCTTGCATGGTGGCGGGTTCAAGCACGTCACAGACGATGTTCAGAGTGGTCTCTTCGGTGAACGGGTCCAGTTTGGCGGAAGCCGGGTCCGGCATCAGCACCATGTCAGACTCGTTGATGCCCTTCCAGCCGCCGATGGAGGAACCATCGAACATCTTGCCGTCTTCGAAGAAGTCTTCGTCAACCTGGTGGGAAGGGATGGATACGTGCTGCTCTTTACCCTTGGTGTCGGTAAAACGCAGATCAACAAACTTGACTTCGTGTTCCTGGATCAGGGCCAAAACGTTCTGGGCTGACATGCTAAGTAACCTCCGGTGTTAAAACTCTTTGGGTGAATGCGTCGTCACATTTACATAAGCCAGTATCGTGCCAAGTTTGTGACAGCTTGATTTCAGGGCACTTGCACCGTTTCAGGCTGTCGAGAAACCCGTTCTCATGCCGGTTGCTGCATTAAAGTGGTGCAACCTTGGATCGTTTTGGTGCGCCGAGATGGTGCACCAGCGTATCCAGGCCATCTAAGCAGCCTTTTGCTGCGGGGTCCATGATCCTGATCCTTTGTTGTGTGTGAATGTGTTGCAATTCTGCTAGGCAGATCACAAAGGCGAGAGTACAATTAGCGCCCAATTTTACCCGGTGATTTGAGGCGAGAATGTTAGAGAATTTACGCAATATTGCGATTATTGCGCACGTTGACCACGGCAAAACGACTCTGGTTGATAAGCTGCTGCAGCAATCCGGCACTCTGGATCGCACCAGCGAAGGTCAGGAACGGATCATGGACTCCAATGATCTGGAACGGGAACGTGGCATCACCATTCTCGCCAAGAATACTGCGATCCGCTGGAACGACTACCGCATCAACATCGTGGATACCCCGGGTCACGCCGACTTCGGTGGTGAAGTTGAGCGCGTGCTCTCCATGGTTGACTCCGTGCTGCTGCTGGTCGACGCCGTTGACGGCCCGATGCCGCAGACCCGTTTCGTGACCCAGAAGGCGTTCGCCCAGGGTCTGAAGCCCATCGTGGTCATCAACAAGATCGACCGTCCGGGTGCTCGTCCTGACTGGGTAATGGATCAGGTCTTCGATCTGTTCGACAACCTGGGTGCCACCGATGAGCAACTGGACTTCAAGGTTGTTTACGCCTCTGCACTGAACGGTTGGGCCACCCTGGATCAGGACGTCCCGTCCGAGAACATGGAACCCCTGTTCCAGGCCATCGTCGACAACGTGGAAGCCCCGAAGGGCGACGTTGACGGTGCCTTCCAGATGCAAATCTCCCAGCTGGACTACAACTCCTACGTGGGCGTCATCGGTATCGGCCGCATCACTCGTGGTCGCGTCAAGACCAACCAGCAGGTCACCATCGTCAGTGCCAACGGTAAACCGCGTACCGGCAAGGTCGGTCAGGTGCTGGGCTACCTGGGCCTGTCCCGTACCGAAGTGACCGACGCGCAAGCGGGCGACATCATCGCCATCACCGGTCTGGGCGAGCTGAAGATCTCCGACACCATCTGTGACAACAGTGCCGTCGAAGCCCTGCCGCCGCTCTCCGTTGACGAGCCAACCGTGAACATGACCTTCCAGGTCAACACCTCGCCGTTCGCCGGTAAAGAAGGCAAGTTCGTCACCTCCCGCAACATTCTGGAGCGTCTGAACCAGGAGCTGGTCCACAACGTGGCCCTGCGCGTGGAAGAGACCGAAGATCCGGACAAGTTCCGCGTCTCCGGCCGTGGTGAACTGCACCTCTCCATCCTGATCGAAAACATGCGTCGCGAAGGTTACGAACTGGCGGTATCCCGTCCGGAAGTTATCCTGCGTACCGTGGATGGCGAACTGCAAGAACCGTTCGAAACCGTCACTGTGGACGTGGAAGAAGCGCATCAGGGTTCCGTGATGGAGCAGCTCGGCCTGCGTAAAGGCGAGATGACCAACATGACCCCGGATGGCAAGGGTCGCGTCCGTCTGGACTTCATCATCCCGAGCCGTGGCCTGATCGGCTTCCAGACCGAGTTCCTGACCATGACCTCTGGTACCGGTCTGCTGTATCACACCTTCGACCACTACGGTCCGCACAAGGGTGGCAGCATCGGTGAGCGTCAGAACGGCGTGCTGATCTCCAACGCCACCGGCAAGGCCCTGACCTTCGCCCTGTTCGGTCTGCAAGATCGTGGTCGTCTGTTCATCGGTCACGCGACCGAAGTGTACGAAGGCCAGGTCATCGGGATCCACTCCCGCTCCAACGACCTGACCGTCAACTGCCTGAAAGGCAAGCAGCTGACCAACATGCGTGCCTCCGGTACCGACGAAGCCCAGGTGCTGACTCCGCCGATCCGCATGACCCTGGAGCAGGCTCTCGAGTTCATCGACAACGACGAGCTGGTGGAGATCACCCCCAAGGCCATCCGTATCCGTAAAAAGCTGCTGACCGAACTGGATCGCAAGCGCGCCGGTCGTGCTTGATCGATAGCTGTTCATCGACAGACCAAAGAGAGGCCTTAAGGCCTCTTTTTTTATGGGCTCATGGGGCCTGAGCTGGATGGAGGCGCATCCGGCCGGTCTGCGGGTGGTCAAATGACCACCCTATCTGACACAATGTCTGCATGATCACGCTTACGAGAAACAAGATGCAGCAGCAGATCCGCGGCCGTCTGGCCCATGCACTCTCCTTCTTGCGCCACGATGGTGCCCACTTCGCCCAGTTTGTCTGGGGCCGCTTCCAGCAGGACAGATTGACGGTGACCGCCGGTTACCTGGCCTATGTCACCCTGCTCTCCCTGGTGCCCATGATCGCCGTGGTGTTCGGCATGATGTCGGCCTTTCCGGTGTTCCAGAGCCTGAAGCAGGCGATGGAGCAGTTCGTCTATCACAACTTCGTCCCCACCGCCGGCGAGATGCTCAAGGAGTACATCGACGGTTTCGTGGCCAACGCCACCAACACCACGGCCGTCGGTATCGGTGCCCTGATCGTGGTGGCCCTGATGCTCATCTCGGCCATCGACAAGAACCTCAACTACATCTGGCGATCCACCCGAAGTCGGCCCTTGGCCCAGGCATTCGCCATGTACTGGATGATCCTGACCCTGGGCCCCGTGCTCATCGGTGCCAGCATCGCCATCTCCTCCTACATTCTCTCGCTCAGGTTGTTCGCGGCTGACAGCCTGTTCGGTATTGGCTATCTGCTGCTGCGCAGCCTGCCGTTCCTCTTCTCCGTGCTCACCTTCCTGCTGATCTATACCGTGGTGCCCAACTGCCGCGTGCGGCTGACCCACGCCTTCATCGGTGCCCTGGTGGCGGCCACCCTGTTCGAGCTGGCCAAGCGCGGCTTTGCCATCTACATCACCAACTTCCCCTCCTACCAGGCCATCTATGGCGCCCTGGCGACCATTCCCATCCTGTTCGTCTGGGTGTATCTGAGCTGGCTGGTGGTGTTGCTGGGGGCCGAGACCACCGCCTGCCTCGGGGAGTACGAGAAGCCCGGTGCAGAGGAGCTGGCCTGACGCCGGCCGGCCATCACACCGGATCCCGACACAAAGGCGTTGGCCCGGGCAGGGCATTTATTGGTAGCATCGACGACCGCTCATCCCGCAGGATGGGCGGTCGTGCTGTTTTGAGAGGAGAGGGATGTGATTGCACTGATTCAGCGGGTCAGCGAGGCCAGCGTAACGGTAGAGGGAGAGGTGACCGGGGCCATCGGCCAGGGGTTGCTGGTGCTGCTCGGGGTGGAGCAGGGGGATGACGAGGCCAAGGCGGACAAGCTGCTGCACAAGGTGAGCGGCTATCGCATCTTCTCTGACGAGAACGGCAAGATGAACCTCAACGTGAGCCAGGTGAGCGGCAGCCTGCTGGTGGTCTCCCAGTTCACCCTGGCGGCGGATACCGGCAAGGGGATGAGACCCAGCTTCTCCGGTGGCGCCCATCCCGCAGATGCCGAGCGACTCTATGAGTACTTCGTGGCTCGCGCCAGGGAGAGCGGCGTGCCGACCGAAACCGGCCGCTTCGCCGCCGACATGAAGGTCAGGCTGCTCAACGACGGCCCCGTCACCTTCTGGCTGCAGGTATAAGGGTGGCAGGCAGGGCAGGCCTCACCGGAGGGGCAGGACGCGATGCCTGCACACTTCGCAGGTTCTTCACCCTGCCGGTGCTCGCCCGCCCTGGCCATGCTGACGGGTTGCGTGCAGGATGACGTTGCGGTAGCCGGGCACGTCGTGGACGTGGGTCGGGCCTATCCACTCCTCTGCCAGTCGCAGAGCCTGTGCCTGTTCGAGCCGGGTGCGGGGCAGCAGATTGATGATGAGGGTACCGCTCAGGCGGCTGGCCAGCGCCTGATAGAGCGGGGCCTGGAACAGCAGAAGGGGGTTGCCGTCCTGGCTGAACAAATCCAGCAGCACCAGATCGTAGATCTCCTGGCTCTGGTGCAGGAAGTGCAGCGCATCGGCGTGATGCAGCCGAGGTGAGCCCCCTGACGAGGGGAGGAAGAACTGCTGGAACAGGGTGAGGATGTCGGCATCCAGATCCACGCAGTCGTGGTGGGCATCGGGCCAGCGTGCCGCCAGGTGACGGGTGAGATCCCCTCCGCCCAGCCCCAGCTCCAGGATCCGGCTTGCCTGCTTTGGCAACTGCTCCGCGATGCTCCGTTGATGAGGCAGACAGAGGCGGGCCGGTTGGTGGAGGCTCATGGCGGATTGCACCACGCCGTCCATTTCCAGCCAGCGATGACGGGCATTTTCAAGCACCGAAACGCGGCGTTCGGGTTTGGCACTGAGGTGCAATAAGTGATCGGCTTGGTACGCTTGCAGATTGAAGTCCATGAATTTGCACGGCAAGATGGTTTTCGACCAGTGTAACTCAAGGATGTTGTTATGTACCGGGTGGTCATCCCCCAAACGGCAGCCGAGCTGGATACCTACTACAGGCTGCGCCGGGAGAAATGGTTGCGTCAGTCCTTCCATCTGCCAGTCGGCGCACACTCAAGGATCGCTTTATGTACCGGGTAGTCACCCCAGAAACACCAGCGGAGCTGGATGCTTACTATCAGTTGCGCTGGGAACTACTGCGCAAACCCTTCAATCTGCCCCTTGGCTCCGAGCGTGACGAGTACGATACCGTTGCCATTCACCGGCTGATGCTCTCCCCCGACGGAACGCCCATCGCCGTGGGTCGCCTCTTTGTGGGCGGCGATGAAGCCCAGATCCGCTTTATGGCGCTGCGACCCGAATTTCGCGGCCAGGGGCTGGGCGCCCGCATGGTGGAGGATCTCGAACAGCTTGCCCGCGACGAGAAGGTGAAACGGCTGGTGATGAACGCCCGCCAGGAGGCGGTGGAGTTCTATCGCCGCTGCGGCTTCCTCGAGGTAGGGGAAGGCCCCGTCTCTTTCGGCCGCATCCCTCACCGCCAGATGATCAAGTCCCTGAGTCCCATGCAGACCATCCAGTACCGTCCGGAGTGGTGCCAGGATCTCACCACCCGCTGGTCGCGGGGCATTCCCATCAGCGAGAAGATGGGGGTGCACATCACCCACTACGATGGCCAGACCTTCCACCTCAAGGCCAACCTGGCGGCCAATCTCAACGTCCACGACACCATGTTCGCCGGCAGCATTTACAGCCAGTGTGTGCTGGCGGGCTGGGGTCTCATCTGGTTGCAGCTCAAGGAGGCAGGGCTGGGAGGCGATACCGTGCTGGCCGAGGGCAACATCAAGTATTACCGGCCGGTGAGCGAAGAGCCGGAGGCGCGGGTGGCCCGGGAGGGCATGCCCGCCGTGCTCGAGCCGCTGAGGGGCGGAGAATCCGCCAAGTTCAGCCTGCGGGTGCAGCTGTTCAGCGGCCGCAAGCTGGCGGTGGAGTTTGTCGGTCAGTATGTGGTACTGCCCATCAAGCGCGGCGCACGCTGATCCCTGGTGTTCACAGCAACAAGGCCTCTTCGCGAGGCCTTGTTCGTTATTGGGCGGCAGGGGCCGGGGGCCGGGGGCGCCAGAGCGGGCCGCTTCGTCCCTGGGCGGGGTAGCGCACACCCGCCTCCCAGCCACAGGCGTCCTGTCCCGTGGGGAAACTCCAGCCCAGGTCGGGCGCATTGAGGGGGCCGCGCCAGCGGGCGAGCAGCTCGGCGCAGCGTCCCTTGTTCAGGACCCCGAGGTCGAGCTGCCACTGGTCTGCGGCCAGGTCGACACCCCCTTGCAGTGCCAGCAGGTGGGTGATGGTGGAGGCACCGCCTTGCTCGATCCGCACCTTGCCCTGCTCCGCCCTGGCATCCAGCCTGATCTGATAGAAGGGGGTGTCTCCGCGCTGCATCGCCTGCCACAGCGTCTGCGGTGTCAGATCGGGGGGGGTCTGCTCCCTGAACCAGTCATCCAGCAGGGGGTCGATGCCGACCTTGTCCCAGAAGGGATCCTTGCTCTCCAGGCTCAGGCTGCCCTGAAGGGTCCGGCGCCAGTTGGCCGTCTGCTCGCCGGGTTGCCCGTTGAGGTCGGCCTGCAGATCTGCCGCCAGATCCACCTTGCCCGCGAAGGAGACGGGGGAGTGCAGCAGCTTGCCCCACTGCTCCAGATCCAGCTGCTTGCCCTGCAACTGCAGGCGGCTCTCCTGCCCGGGCGTTCTGCCCCACTGGCCGCTCAGGTTGAGGGAGCCCTCGTCGGGCAGGGAGGTGGCGAGGGTGTTGAGCTGCCAGGAGCTGGGGGTCAGCTCGCCATCCAGGGTGCCGTTGCGAGCACTGAGACCGTCCCACACCAGCTCGAACCACTTGCTCTCGATGCGGGCACGCCCCAGCAGGGGGCCTGGCTGGTTGCCCCACAGGGCGAGATCGTTCAGGTAGAGTTGCCAGCCGGTCAGGGAGAGGGGCAGGGTGTCGTCGAAAGAGAGCACCTTGAGCTTGTCGAAGGCCAGTTTGCGGATGTCGATCTGTTGCGGGCGCCAGCCCTGCCAATCCTGCCACCACCCCTGGGGCAAGCTGATGTCCATGCCGCTCAGGGCCAGATCCTTCAGGACGAGCTTCTGCTGCTGGGTGTCGAGGGCCAGCTCGACGTTGAACTCCCCTTCGTATGCCTTGCCCCGCAGCTCGGCATCCAGCTGCCGGGGGGAGAAGGCGAGCTTGCCCTCGACGGCCTCAAGCTGGAACAGGCCGCGGCCCATGTCGCCCAGGGTGCCCGCCAGATAGCCGCTGGGCTGGCTGCCCGTCTGCCAGTCGAAGGCGGTGAGCTGGCCGTTGAAGTTGTTGAGGGAGAGCTCCTGATCGATGGCATTGATGCTCACCTGGGCAAGCTGACCCCTGTCCAGGGTGATGCGGCGCAGGGGGAACTCGCCAGGGGGTATGTCACCAAGCTCGAGGCGCATGGCGCGGGCCTTGAGATCGTGCAGTTGCAGGCTGCGCTCTGGCCAGTTCAGCACCATGCCGGTCTCGAGCAGGCCGTCGAACAGGTTGGTGGTCAGTCTGTCGGTGCTGAGCACCTGCCCCTCCAGCCGCCCCTTGAGGCTGAGACGGGCCAGGGTGAACATGGGGGTCTCCAGCTGGTTGATGCCCAGGGTGAGGTTGGCCTGGGGCTGGCGTCTCGGGTCGATCAGTTCCCAGTCACTCAGGGACGCACTGAGGCCGCGCAGGGTCAGGGCCTCGCTCTGCAGGCTCAGGTTGTCGATGGTGCTGTCGCTGATGGTGAGGGAGTGAACCGGCAGGCTTGGCAACTGGTTGGGGAGCGGCAGCTTGATGACGGGACGGATGAGGTCCAGGTGGGCGATGCGCACATCCCGGTTCAACCAGTCGATGTGCTCGATCTCCAGATAGAGTTTTTCCAGCTGTACCGCATCCCCATAGCGCACCTGCTCCGCCAGCAGGGTGTAGGGGTGCAGCGGATTGAACACCAGTCGGCCTATGGTGACGGGCACCCCGGTCTGCTGGCTGAGCCAGTTGGCGATGGGGCCTTTGGCGCGCTCGGCATCGAACAGGCCGAGACCGACCCAGACAAAGAGCAGCAGGAAGGCAAAGGTGTAGAGCAGGCCGCGCAGCCAGGAATTCATCAGTGCTTTCCTCCTGTTTCTGTTGCTTGGTCAGGCATTCGAGTAGTGATCCCGTAGACCGAGCCAGCATCGTATCAAGGGTTCGACACGGCTCGGGTGTTTATCCATCAGGCAAGGTGACCCTCTTCTGCATCTGCCCTGGTCAAGCATTGGAGTAGTGGTCTCGCAGGCCCAGCCAGCGGCGGATCAGGGGCTCGACATGGCTCGGGTGTTTATCCATCAGGCAAGGTGACCCTCTTCTGCATCTGCCTTGGTCAAGCATTGGAGTAGTGGTCTCGCAGGCCCAGCCAGCGGCGGATCAGAGGCTCGACATGCGCCGGGTGTTTGTCCATCAGGAAGCGCGCCATCTTCTGCACCTGAGGGATGAGCGGCTGGTCGCGCACCAGATCGGCGATCTTGAGATCGGCCAGGCCGGTCTGGCGGGTACCGAGCAGCTCGCCTGGGCCGCGCAGTTCCAGATCCCGCTGGGCGATGAGAAAGCCGTCATTGGTCTCCCGCAGTACCCCGAGGCGGCTCTGGGCGGTCTTGGACAAGGGGGCATGATAGAGCAGCACGCAGTGAGAGGCCACCGACCCCCGCCCGACCCGGCCGCGCAGCTGGTGCAACTGGGCCAGCCCCAGTCGCTCCGGGTTTTCGATGATCATCAGGCTGGCATTGGGCACATCCACCCCCACCTCGATGACGGTGGTGGCGACCAGCAGTTGCAGTATGCCCGCCTTGAACTCCTCCATCACCCGTTGTTTCTCGACAGGGCGCATCCGGCCGTGTACCAGGCCGATGTGCAGGCCGGGCAGCAGGGTTTGCAGCTCGGCGGCGGTGTCTTCGGCGGCCTGGCACTCCAGCACCTCCGACTCCTCGATCAGGGTGCAGACCCAGTAGGCCTGCTTGCCCTCCTCGCAGGCGAGCCTCACCCGCTCGATCACGTCCTGGCGGCGACTGTCCGGCAGGGCGACCGTGGTAATGGGAGTGCGGCCCGGCGGCAGCTCGTCGATGATGGAGGTGTCGAGGTCCGCATAGGCGGTCATCGCCAGGGTGCGGGGGATGGGGGTGGCGGTCATGATGAGCTGGTGGGGATGCACCCCTTCCCGCTCTCCTTTTTCCCGCAGGGCGAGGCGCTGATGCACCCCGAACCTGTGCTGTTCATCGATGATGACCAGGGCGAGGCGCTGGAACACCACCTGCTCCTGGAAGATGGCGTGGGTGCCCACCACCATCTTGACGCTGCCGTCCGCGATGGCGGCTAGCGCCTCTTCCCGCGCCTTGCCCTTCTGCTTGCCCGCCAGCCAGCCGACCTTGATGCCGAGCGGTTCCAGCCACCTGGCGAAGTTGATGGCGTGCTGTTCGGCCAGCAGCTCGGTCGGGGCCATCAGCCCCACCTGGCAGCCGTTGCCGATGGCCTGCAGGGCGGCCAGTGCAGCGACCAGCGTTTTACCTGAGCCCACGTCCCCCTGGACCAGGCGCATCATGGGGTGGCTCTGTTGCAGATCCCTGGCTATCTCCGCCACCACACGGCTCTGGGCACCGGTGGGGGTGAACGGCAGGGCGCCGAGCAGCTGCCGGACCAGCTCGGGAGCGGGCTTGAGGGCTCGGGCCAGCTGGGTCTGTGCCTGGGCCCGCACCTTCAAGACCGAGAGGTTGTGGGCCAGCAGCTCTTCCAGTACGAGCCGCTGCTGTGCCGGGTGCTGGCCGCTCTCGAGCAGGGCCAGCGCCACCGAGGGAGGCGGGCGGTGCAGCAGCTTCAGGGCGGCGGCAAGATCGATCTGCTGGGGATAGAGGCCGGCAGGCAGCAGCTCCTCGACCCCGTAGAGGTCGAGCTGGGCCAGGGCCTGATCCGTGAGGCTGCGCAGGGTGAGCTGGCGCAGCCCCTCTGTGGTGGGGTAGACGGGGGTGAGGGCCTCTTCGGTCTGGCCGGCCTGCTCCTCGCCGAGCAGCTTGTACTCGGGGTGGGCCATCTCCAGGCCGTACTTGCCGGGACGTGTCTCGCCAAAGCAGCGGATAAGGCGGCCCTGGGCCAGGCTGTTTTTCTGGGCAGCGGTGAAATTGAAGAAGCGCAGGGTCAGGCTGCCGGTGCCGTCGCTGATACGGCACACCAGCATGCGGCGGCGCCCCATCACCAGCTGGGTGTCCTGGATCTCGCCCTCGACGGCACCGTGCAGGCCGGGCGGCAGATCGCCGATGGGCCACACCTGGGTGCGGTCCTCGTAGCGCAGGGGGAGGTGGAACAGCAGGTCCTGTACCGTGGCCAGCCCCAGCCGCTCGAGTTTCTCCAGCATCTTGCTGCCGACACCCTTGAGGCTGTCGAGGGAGATTTTATCCAATTTCATCAATTAGATGCCCGAAAACACTGTAAATATGTCCAGATGATAGGGGTTGTTGCGGCCTCGATGCAAGCCGCGTTGTGCCGTTCCGGGCTGGTGGGCAAGGGAGCGGGGGGAGGGTCATCCATGAAAAAGGCCTGCCGGAAACGGCAGGCCTTTTCACTGACGGGGCGCCCTGGCGGTCAGATGATGCGCTTGAGCAGGAGGTGAGCCTTGACCCTGTGGATCCGGGCCAGCAGCTTGCGCACCTGATCCGGGTAATCCTTGATCTGCTCTATCTGGTCGAAGTGACTGATGCGGCGGGTGTGGGCCAGGATGTTCTCCCGCTCCGCACTGAACTGCTCGCGCAGGTGATGGTGCTGGTCGTGTACCAGCAGGCCGTTCTCCAGATCCAGCGCCCAGGCTCGGGGATTGAGGTTGTTGCCGGTGAGCAGGGCCCACTCCTCATCCACGAAGATCCCCTTGAGGTGATAGGAGTTCTTCTCGCAGCACCAGAGCATGAGGTTGAGCCGGCCGTTGTCGATGTGGTGCTGGTTGCGCTCGGCAAACTTGCGCAGGTTGGTCTCGTAGAGATAGGGCAGACCACCGATGGTGGAGAACTTCTCCTCCGGGGGGATGAAGAAGTCGTTGGCGGTCTTGTCGCCCACGACGATGGTCACCTTGCAGCCGCGTTTGAGCAGCGCCTCCACGTCCTTGTTCAACTCCTTGGGGGGGTTGAAGTAGGGGGTGCAGATGAAGATCTCCCGCTCGGTGGCCCGCACCAGGTTGCGGATCATCCGGTTGAGCTGGTTGCCCCGCTTGCCCAGGCCCACCATGGGGGTCACGGCGATCTCCCGATCGTTGGGCTTGATGCTCTCGAAGCGGTACTGGCAGAGGCGCAGACGCTGCTTGAAGCGGCGGATCGGCCCCTTGAGCTGCTTGGCGCCGGGGATGCCGGTGCGATCCAGCCGCTGGACGGCCTCGCTGCCGAGGAAGACGTCATCCACGTAGTTGACCATGCTGCGGGTCAGTGCCGGGCTGTGGATCTGGTGATAGCGATCGAAGCGGTAGCGCTCCTGCTGGTGCAGGTAGATGTCGTTGAGGCTGGCGCCGGAGTAAAGCAGGGTGTCGTCGAAGATGAAGCCCTTGAGGTGCAGCACCCCGAGCAGCTCGCGGCCCTTGACCGGCACGCCGTAGATCTCGATCTGGTGTTGGTGGCTGGCGGCCATGGCCTGGTACATCAGGTGGTTGCCCCCCTGCTTGCCCTTGCCGATCAGGCCGCGCTGGGCGCGGTGGAAGTCGACGAACACCTTGATGTCGAGAGAGGGATTGCGCTGCTTGGCGGCATAGAGGGCGGAGAGGATCTCCCGTCCCGCCTCGTCATCCTGCAGATAGAGCGCGATCAGATAGATGCGCTGGGTCGCATGGGCGATGAGCGACAGGATCCGGCTCTTGAAGTCTTTGGCGCTGCTGAGTATCTGGAACTGATCCGCGGCGACCGCGATCTGGGGTAAGCGGGTCAGCAACTGTCGATAATGTGCCGATGAATGCATAGAGAAGCCTGAAATCACGGGATGAAGCGTTCCACTCGGGGCGAAGAATAGGCAATTCTAGCAATCTGTGGCGATGGGCCCAAGCAAGAATCCGTAAAAAGTCGGTGCAATATCACATCGGGGCCGACGGATGCGGCCCCGATGTGTTTCCGTCAGAGGATGGCGCTGGCCGTGGCCACGATGAGGAAGGCGATGGTGCCGAGCAGGGTCTCCATCACGGTCCAGGTCTTGAGGGTGGTCTTCTCGTCCATGTTGAGGAAGCGGCTGACCAGCCAGAAGCCGGAGTCATTGAAGTGGGAGAGCACGGTGGCGCCCCCGGCGATGGCGATGACGATGAAGGTCAGGTCCAGCTCGCTCAGGCCGGTGGTGGCGGCCACGGTCGGCGCCATCAGGGCGGCGGTGGTGGTCAGGGCCACGGTGGCGGAACCCTGGGCAACCCGCAGCGCGGCGGACACCAGGAAGGCTGCGAGGATCACCGGCATGCCGGTATCGGAGAGCACGTCGGCCAGCGCGGTGCCGATGCCGCTCGCCCGCAATACGCCGCCGAACATGCCGCCGGCACCGGTGACCAGGATGACGGCGCAGACCGGGGCCAGGGCGTCGTTGCAGAACTTCTCGAGCTGCACCTTGCCCTGGCTCTGGCGGAACATCCAGAGGGCGTACAGCACAGTGATGAGCAGGGCGACCGGGGTCTTGCCGACCATGCGCAGCACGTTGACCCAGTCCGCACCCTTGTCGATGACGCCCATGACGCCCAGGGTATTGAGGCCGGTATCCATGAAGATGAGCACCAGCGGCAGCAGCAGGATGGAGATCACCTGGCCGAAGCTCGGCGCCTTGTCGGAGAGCTGCTCGGCACTGGCGGTGAAGCTCGGGGGCAGGGGCAACTCAAACTTCTTGCCGGACCAGAGCCCGAACAGGTAAGCACCCAGATACCAGGTGGGCAGCGCGACCAGCAGGCCCACGACGGTGAGCAGACCGATGTTGGCACCCAGCAGCTCGCTGGCGGCCACCGGGCCCGGGTGGGGCGGCAGGAAGGCGTGCATCACCGCGAAGGCGCCGGCGGAGGGCAGGGCATACTTGAGGACGGAGCCGCCGAACTGCTTCGCCACGCTGAAGATGATGGGCAGCATGACGATGAGACCGGCGTCGAAGAAGATCGGGAAGCCGAACAGCAGGGAGGCCACACCCAGCGCGAAGGGGGCGCGGTGGGAGCCGAAGCGGTTGATCAGGGTATCGGCCAGTACCTTGGCGCCCCCCGTCATCTCCAGGATCCGGCCTATCATGGCGCCGAGGCCGACCAGCAGCGCGACCGAGGCCAGGGTGCCGCCGAAACCGGTCAGCATGGTGGGGATCACCTGGTCATAGGTGACCCCGGTGGCCAGGGCCGTCAGCATGCTGACCAGGGTCAATGCCACGAAGGCATGTACCTTGAATCGCATGATCAGCACCAGCAACATGACAATGGCTCCGCCCGCTACCGAGAGCAGATAGGCGACATCGGGTGTGTTCATTGCTCCGTCCATAAAATTGTCCTCAAATGGTTCTAGTTGTTGTTCTGCACATTTCTGTGCTGCACTTCACATTGCGAAACGTTACCGGTAACATGTTACCGGTAACGTGGTAGCTTAGAACCCATCAGGCGAACGTTTTTTGAAAAGTGAGAGAGAGGTCAAATAATGGCGGGCAAGTGCATTATCGTGATGGGTGTGTGTGGCAGCGGCAAGTCCAGCATCGGCCTCAAGGTGGCCAATGCCCTGGGGGCCAAGTTCATCGACGGCGATGATCTGCACCCTCGCGCGAACATCCAGAAGATGGCGGCGGGCAACCCGCTCAACGATGAAGACAGGGCCCCCTGGCTGGAGCGGATCCGCGATGCGGCCTACAGCCTGGAGCGCAAGAACGAGCTCGGCGTCATCGTCTGCTCGGCCCTCAAGAAGCAGTACCGCGACCAGATCCGCGAGGGCAACGACTCGGTGAGTTTCCTGTTTCTGGATGGCAGCCAGTCCCTCATTCTCGAACGGATGCGGGCACGGCAGGGCCACTTCATGCGCGAAGCCATGGTACAAAGCCAGTTTGATACCCTGGAGCGACCGGATGGCGAGCCCGGCGTGTTTCGCATCGATATCGACGGGACCTTCGAACAGGTGGTCGACCGTGCCGTCACCGCGCTGACGCAGGCGCAATGAGCCATGTCGCGCGCCCGGCTGCAGCCGACCGCGCCCGTATATAGAGTTGGAGAGAAAGCTATGACCCATCCCGTGATCACCCAGGTGACCAACCGCATCCGCGAGCGCAGCACCGCCCGCCGTGCCCGCTTCCTGGCCCGCATCCAGCGCCAGGCTGATCAGGGCAAGACCCGCGCCTCCCTCTCCTGTGGCAACCTGGCCCACGCCGTGGCCGCCTCGAGCTGTGACGAGAAGGGGCGGATCCTCGACATGACCCGCGCCAACGTGGCCATCGTCACCGCCTACAACGACATGCTGAGTGCCCATCAGCCCTATCAGGGCTACCCGGACATCATCAAGGGCGCCCTGGCGGAGCTCGGCCACAGCGCCCAGGTCGCCGGCGGCGTGCCCGCCATGTGCGACGGCGTGACCCAGGGTCAGCCGGGGATGGACATGTCCCTCTTCTCCCGGGACCTCATCGCCCAGGCCACCGCGGTCTCCCTCTCCCACAACACCTTCGACGCCACCCTGCTGCTCGGCATCTGCGACAAGATTGCCCCGGGCCAGATCATGGGGGCGCTTTCCCACGCCCACCTGCCCACCGCCTTCGTGCCTGCCGGCCCCATGGCGAGCGGCATCAGCAACGACGAGAAGGTGAAGGTGCGCCAGCAGTACGCTGCCGGTGAAGTGGGCCGCGACGCCCTGCTCAAGATGGAGTGCGGCGCCTACCACGCGGCGGGCACCTGCACCTTCTACGGCACCGCCAACACCAACCAGCTGGTGTTCGAAGCCATGGGCCTGATGCTGCCGGGCTCCGCCTTCGTGCATCCGCACAGCGAGCTGCGCCACGCCCTCACCGAGGAAGCGGCCCGCCGCATCAGCGCCATGATCCCGGGCTCCCCCGCCTATCGCCCCCTGAGTGCGGTGATCGACGAGCGCGCCCTGGTCAACGGCCTGGTGGCCCTGCTCGCCTCCGGCGGCAGCACCAACCACAGCATCCACATGGTGGCGCTGGCCCGTGCCGCCGGGCTGGAGCTGACCTGGGACGACCTGAGCGATCTCTCCGACGTGGTGCCGCTCCTGGTGCGCATGTACCCGAACGGCCCGGCGGACGTCAACGCCTTCGAGCAGGCGGGGGGCGTGCCCGGCCTGATGCGTCGTCTGGCCGAAGAAGGGCTGATCCACATGGATGCCACCCCGGTCTTCGGCGAGATGCAGGACTACCTCAGCCGTCCGGCACTGGTGGATGGCAAGCTGGTGTGGCAACCGGTGGGCGAGAGCGGGGATCCGAGCGTGCTCTCCCCCTCTGGCAGCGAGTTCCAGGCCACCGGCGGCACCAAGCTGCTGGCGGGCAACCTGGGCCGCGCCGTGGTCAAGGTTTCCGCCGTCGCGCCCGAGTATCGGGTCATCGAGGCCCCGGCCCGGGTCTTCTCCTCCCAGCATGCGGTGGAGGCGGCCTACAAGGCCGGTGAGTTGAACCAGGACGCCGTCATCGTGGTGCGCCACAACGGCCCGGCCGCCAACGGCATGCCGGAGCTGCACAAGCTGATGCCGGTGCTTGGCAACCTGCAGAAGGCGGGTCACAAGGTGGCCCTGGTCACCGATGGTCGCCTCTCCGGTGCCTCCGGCAAGATCCCGGCCGCCATCCACGTCACCCCGGAAGCGCTGCACGGCGGGGCCATCGGCCTGCTCGCCGATGGCGACCTGCTGCGGGTGGATGCCGAGTCAGGCCGCCTCGACTGCCTGACCGATTTGAGTGGCCGTACCCAGGCCGAGATCGACCTCACCCTGGAACAAGAGGGGTGGGGTCGTGAACTGTTCAGCGTGATGCGTCGCGCGGTATCGAGCGCCGAGTGCGGCGCCACCATCTTTGACTAAGGAAGAGCTATGCAGAACTGGAAAGTGACCCCTGCCGAGGTGTTTGCCGCCTCCCCCCTGGTACCCGTGATGGTCATCAACGACCTGGAGCAGGCCCTGCCGATGGCCAAGGCGCTGCTCGACGGCGGCATCTCGGTGTTCGAGATCACCCTGCGCACCCCGGTGGCGCTGGACGCCATCGCCCTCATCGCCAAGGCGATGCCGGATGCCATGGTCGGTGCCGGTACCGTGCTCAACTGCGCGCAGTTTGATGCCGCCGTCGCTGCCGGTGCCCGCTTCGTCATCTCCCCGGGCATGACCCCGGCCCTGCTGGCCCACGCGGCCAAGAGCACGGCGCCGCTGATCCCGGGGGTGGCCACCCCGTCCGAGGTGATGCAGGCGCTGGAAGCGGGCTACGACCACCTCAAATTCTTCCCGGCCGAGGCGAACGGCGGCACCAAGGCACTCTCCGCCATCGCGGCGCCCCTGCCCCAGGTGAAATTCTGCCCCACCGGCGGCATCGGCCCGAAAAACGTGGCCGACTACCTGGCGCTGAAATGTGTGGCCACCGTCGGCGGCTCCTGGATGCTGCCGGCAGACGCCGTCAAGAGCGGCAACTGGGAGGAGGTGACCCGCCTCTCCCGGGAAGCGGTTGAATTGGTTAAACGCTAAGCAAATATCGTTTAGAAAAATTAAACAGGCCACCCCCGGGTGGCCTGCTGTTTTTCCGCCCCCGGAGGGGGTGGGCCGTTTGCTTCCGGCCTCGCCCTGGCTTAAGGTCGGGGGCTGCCCCTCTCCCCTGGAGCCTTCATGTCCTGTCTGCATCCATCCTACCCGCAAGGGCACTTCACCGCGCTGCACTGCCACCCCCATGCCCAATACTGCTATCTGCACGACGGGGGCGGCATCATCACGGGGCGAGGGGAGGGAGAACTGCTGGTGGCGGGCCAGATCTGCTTTATTCCGGCGGGGTGGGAGCACGAGTTTCGCGTGCTGCGCCGCTCCCGGCTCTCCCTCCTCTATGTGCCGACGTCGGCCCGTACCGCCTTCGGCCCCTTGCAGGCCAGCCCGCTGCTGGCGGGCCTCTTCGCCCGCCTGTCCGAGCTGGCCGAGGAGGAGGTGAAAGGGGCCTATCTGACGGTGCTTGGCCAGGAGCTGGAGCGCGCCGACCCGCTCGCGGCGCGCATTCCCCTCGCCGGGGCGCTGGACCCGCGCCTGCTGCGGGTGCTGGACAGGGTGTGCCAGGCACCCGCCATCCATCTGACGCTGACGGCGCTGGCGGCAGATTGCGGCGCCTCGGTGCGCACCCTCAACCGGCTCTTCCTCCAGCAGCTGGGGTGCAGCTTTCGCCAGTGGCGGGAGCAGGTGGTGCTGGGACGGGCGCGCCAGTTGCAGCACAGGGGGCTCACGCTGGCCCAGATCGCCGATCGGCTCGGCTACGAGGATCCCGGCGCCTTGTCCCGCGCCCTCCAGCGCCTTGCCCGACGCGAACCGGCGGCCTGAGGGCCCGTCGTCTGCCTTCCTGCCCGCCATGGCGGTGTCTGCGGGTTGCCGGCAGTCAGCGCCGCGAGCCGATATCCGCATCCTCCTTGCTGCCTGCCAGCAGACAGGTCACCTCGTCGGTGTGGCAGATCCGGTCGCCGCGAAAGGTGAAGAGGCCGCTTACCTTGCAGACCAGGGTGCCGCCGTCCTGGCGGGTGGCCCGTACCACATGGGTCGAGTGCACCCGCTCCCCCTGCGCCAGGGTGGCGACAAACTCGATGCTCGCACCGGCCAGATGGCGGCGCAGTGTGGCGATGTGCTGGTGAAACGCCGGGTAGTCGAGCCGCTCGCCGTTCACCTCCTGGCAGTAGTCTGGGGTGAACCAGGCGTCGAGCTCCGCCAGGGGGAAGGCGGGATCGCAGATGACGCGCTGCAGGCAGGCTTTCAATCGTTCGGTGTGGTGCATGGTCTGCTCCTGACAGGGTGGATGGAGGAGCCAGCATAGGCCAGGGGGCGGCGAGGGGAGAGGGGAGAAGGCGCCATCATGGCGGTCGAACGCGCCATGATGGACGGGGATCAGCCGAGGCTTTCCCCCTCATAGAGGGAGAAGCCGATGTCCTTGCACCTGGTCGCCAGCGGCTGGCCGCCGAGGCGGGCCAGCAGCATGATGGCGGCTTCGCGACCTATGGTCTCGCGGGGGGTAACGATGCTGGCGAGCTTGGGGGTCATGGCGTGGCCGATGTCGAGGGCGTTGCTGCCAGCAATGGCCACCTGCTGGGGCACCGGGATCCACCTGGCCTGGCATTGCAGCAGGGCCCCCACCGCCAGGTCGTCGTTGGTGCAGAACAGGCCGTCGAGATCGGGGAAGCGCGCCATGGCCTGGGCCAGCAGCTCTCCCCCCAGGGTGAAGCTGGAGGATTGCTCCGTCAGCAGGTGCTGGCCGGTCAGACCGAAATCGGCCATCGCCTGGTAGTAGCCTTCCATTCGCAGCTGGGTGCGCACGTCGAGCCGGGCACCGAGGTAGATCACCTTGCGCCGTCCCCGGCGCAGCATCTCTGTTACCATGGCCCGGGCGGCGGCCCGGTGATCCATGCCCACCACCATGTCGATGGGGGAGAGGGGCAGATCCATGGTCTCCACCACCGGGATGCCGGCGGTGGCGATCATCTTGCGGGTGCGCTCGGTGTGCTGGGTGTCCGAGAGGATGAGCCCGTCCACGTTGTAGGAGAGGAGCGAGGCGACCTGCTCCTCCTCCCGCTCCGGGCTGTAGCCGTAGTGGGCGAGCAGGGTCTGGTAGCCGGCGGGCCGGGTCACCGCCTCGATGCCGTGGATCACCGCCGAGAAGACCTGGTTGGAGAGGGAGGGGATCAGGATGCCGATCGCCTTGCTGGTGGCGTTCGACAGCATGTCCGGCGCCCGGTTCGGGATGTAGCCGAGCTCCTCCACCGCGGCGGCGATGCGTTCGCGGGTCCCTTCGGCCACGGCGGACGGGTCGCGCAGGTAGCGGCTGACGGTCATCTTGGTGACACCGGTCAGGTCGGCAATGTCCTGCAGGGTAGGGCGGCGCTTGCGGGTGTCGTTCATCTGGGGATCCGGCAAAAAATGTTACACGTAACATTACCGTTTTTGCACGGCAATGTCAGCATATGACGCCATCAACAGGGGGCAGGGGATGATCAAGGGCAGGTGTTTCGAGGGGGTCCACTTCGAGCAGCAGGAGGTGGAGGGGGAGCAGTTCCAGGGGTGCCGCTTCATCGGCTGTACCTTCTCCTGGCTCGATCTTGGGGAGAGCCGCTTCGTCGACTGCAGCTTCTATGACAGGGAACGGGAGCTGGGATGCCTGTTTCAGGGCTGCGATCTGCGGGAGGCGAGCTTCCTGCGCTGCGATCTCACCCTGGCGGACTTCGGCCGTAGCCAGTGTCTTGGGCTGGAGATGCGCGACTGCCAGGCCATGGGGATCAACTTCGCCCATGCCAGCTTCGCCAACCGGATCACTGCCAAAAGCTATTTCTGCGAGGCCCACCTCACCGGCAACAACTTCAGCTACGCCAACTTCGAAAGCTGCCTGCTGGAGCGCTGCGAGCTTGCCGGCAACCGCTGGCAGGGGGCCAACCTGCTGGGCGCCTCCCTGGCGGGCTCGGATCTCAGCGGCTCCGAGTTCGGGCGAATCGACTGGACCAGCTTCAACCTGCAAGGCTGCGATCGCGCCAGTGCGATCTGCCCGGTCTGGATCTGCGCCGGGTCAACCTCGCCGGGGTGCAGATCAATGAAGATCAGCAGCAGGGGCTGCTGGAGCAGATCGGGCTGGTGGTCTTCCCCTGAGCGGGGTGGAAAAGAGGTAAGTTTTCATCATCGGGGCGGGCGGTGTGGTGCCTCCCCTGCCAAGCAAAAAGCCTGCGCGATGCAGACTTTTTGTCAGGTGAAGTGGTAAACGACGCGGTGTTGCTGTCTTTTGCTCCCTGTTCCCCTCGCGGGAGAAGGGCTGGGGATGAGGTAGCGGACTCCACTCGGGCACCGACAAGGCGGGCCTAGCGTCTGGCCAGCCACTTGGTCGGGTTGATGGCCTCGCCCTGATAGCGGATCTCGAAGTAGAGGCCGGAGCGCTCCTGTCCGCCGCTGTCGCCGACCAGGGCCACGGGCTCACCCTGCTCCACCTTTTGTCCCACCTGGCGCAGCAGCGACTGGTTGTGGCCGTAGAGGCTCATGTAGCCCTTGCCGTGGTCGATGACCAGCAGCATGCCGAAGCCGTCGAGCCAGTCGGCGTAGACCACCTGGCCCGGTGCCACCGCCTTGACCTGGGTCCCTTCGCTGGCGCCGATCAGGGTGCCCTTCCACTTCAGCTCGGCGGTACGCGGCGAGCCGTAGGAGATGAGGATGGGGCCCTGCACCGGCCAGCGCAGGTTGCCACCCGTGCTCAGACCGCCGTAGCCGTTGCTGCTCGCCTTGGCGCTGTTGCGGGCGGCTGCTTGCTGCTGCGCCACCTTGGCCTGCTGTTCGGCGACGCGTTGCTGCTGGGCCGCCAGCCGCTGCTGTTCGCCGACCTGGCGCTGCTGGGCTGCGATCCGCTGCTGCTCCTCGATGCGTTTCTGCTCGGCTGCCAGGCGCTGGGCCTCCAGACGGCGCTGGCGCTCCTGCTCGGCCTTGATCTTGGCAAGGCGCTCCCGCTCGGCCCGTTCGCGGCGTTCCTTTTCTTCCTGCTGACGACGCAGCTCTTCCAGCCGCGCCTTGAGCGCCTTCTCCGCCTTGACCAGCTTGTCGAGCTTCTGCTCGTCGGCCTGCACCGACTGCTGCAACTGGTTGCGCACCTTGGCACGGCTCTGCTGGCTGGCCAGCAGGCTCTGGTGATGCTCCTGCTGCTCGCCGATCAGGGTCTGGAGCCGGTTCTCGGTCTCTTTGGTGGCCTGCTGGTTCTTGGCCAGCTTGTCACGGGTGGCGCGCAGGGCTTCGATGGCCTCGATACGGGCCTTGTTGAGGTAGTCGAAATAGTCGAGGGCGCGGCTCAGCTTGGCCGGATCCTGCTGGTTGAGCAGCAGTTTGAGGTAATCGTGGTTGCCCGCCTGGAAGGCGCTTTCCGCCTGCTTGGCCAGCAACTGTTTCTGATGTTTTGCTTGTTGCTCCAGTGCCAGCTTGTCCTGCTGCAGGGACGCCAGCTTCTGCTGGTTCTGCCGGAGTTGCTGTCTGGTCTGCTCGAGTTTGGCGGCGGCAGCCGAAATGGCCTGCTCGTCAGCCTTGAGCTGGGTGTTGAGCTTGGCAAGCTCCTGCTTGCTGAGCTTGAGGGTCTGTTGCTGTTCCTTGATCTGGGACTGCATGGCCCCCAGCTGCTGGTTCGCAGCCCGGGCTGTGCCGGTACCGCCGATCAGGCAAAAAAACAGCGCGCCGACCAACAGGCCGACGCGACTGGTTTTCTGTGAAATAATTTCGCATCCCCGCATGGGGCAGGATTATTTCAGAATCATCAGGGGCTTGCCAGTCATTTCCGGCGGCACCGGCAGACCCATCAGGGTCAGCATGGTGGGGGCCAGATCGGACAGTTTGCCGCCTTCGGCGACCTCGGCTTTACGACCGAAGTAGATGAGGGGAACCGGCAGATTGGTGTGGGCGGTGTGGGCCTGACCGGTCTCTTCGTCCATCATCTTCTCGGCGTTGCCATGGTCTGCGGTGATGAGGCACTCGCCACCCACTTCCGCCAGGGCGTCGGTGACGCGACCGATGCAGTGGTCGACCGCTTCACAGGCTTTGACGGCCGCATCGAACACGCCGGTGTGACCGACCATGTCGCCGTTCGGGTAGTTGCAGATGATGACGTCGTACTTGCCGCTCTTGATGGCCGCAACCAGCTTGTCGGTCAGCTCTTCGGAGCTCATCTCCGGCTGCAGGTCATAGGTAGCCACTTTCGGGCTCGCCACGATTTCGCGATCTTCGCCGCTGAAGCAGGCCTCTTCGCCACCGTTGAAGAAGAAGGTGACGTGGGCGTACTTCTCGGTCTCGGAGATGCGCAGCTGGGTCTTGCCCTGCTTGGCCAGCCACTCACCCAGGGTATTGACCAGGGCGGTGGGCGGATAGGCGCAGGCGGTTTTGATGTCGGCCGCGTATTCGGTCAGCATCACGAAGTGCAGGGCCGGGGTGGCGGTGCGGGCGAAGCCGGTGAAGTCGGTATCGACGAAGGCGCGGGTGATTTCGCGGGCGCGGTCGGCACGGAAGTTCATGAAGATCAGCGCGTCGCCGTCGATCATCGGTGCAGCGTCGCCGATGCGGGTGGCCTTGACGAACTCGTCGTTCTCGTCGCGGGCATAGGCAGCGGCCAGCGCGTCGGTGGCGTTGTCGGCGGTGAATTCGCCCTTGCCCTGGGTCATCAGGTCATAGGCCTGCTGCACGCGATCCCAGCGGTTGTCGCGGTCCATGGCGTAGTAACGACCGATCATGGAGGCGAAACGACCCTTGCCCAGTCGGGCAAACAGGGCGTCGAACAGATCGATGGAGGACTGGGCACTGCGCGGCGGGACGTCGCGGCCATCCAGGAAGGCGTGGAAGTAGATCTGCTCGGCGCCACGCTTGGCGGCCATCTCGATCATGCCCATGATGTGCTCTTCGTGGCTGTGTACGCCACCCGGGGACATCAGACCCATGATGTGCACGGCCTTGCCCTTGGTCACGGCAGCGTCGACAGCCTTGGCCAGCTCGACGTTCTGGAAGAAGTCGCCGTCCTGGATGTCCTTGGAGATGCGGGTCAGCTCCTGATAGACGACGCGACCGGCACCGATGTTGGTGTGGCCCACTTCGGAGTTGCCCATCTGGCCGTCCGGCAGACCCACGTCCAGGCCGGAGCCGGAGATCAGGGTGCTGGTGTAGTCACGGGCCAGGCGATCCAGATTGGGGGTCTTGGCAGCAGCAACGGCGTTGTACTCTTGCTTGGTGCTGTAGCCCCAACCGTCCATGATGACCAGAACCAGCGGTTTCTTAGCTGTTGACATAAGGCTATGTCCTCTCGGATAGGAATGAATTGCGGGAAGTGAAACTAGCGTAATATTACTACATCTGCCGAAATAGTCACCTGATAGCCAAGTCCCTCTCCAGCCTCGCTTTTTAACTGTTATCCCGCTGTTTTAGGCATGTTGCCGGCTTGTCTGCCGCGGCGGGTTTTCCTCTGTTTCCCCCCTCTTTTCGGCATGGAGCATCCTCTCGTTCGGCCCGGTTGGAGGAGGAAGAATCGGCAGCCATCCCTGATGGGAGCTTGCTCTCGCTTTGCCGCCAAGATGGCTGATCTTATGCAGGGCCCCATGTATACTCGGGCCCTTGTCTTGGTCCCTGGATAGTAGAAGATGCAAGAGTATTTGGATTTCGCGGCCCGCAATCCGCTGCTGACCGCAGCCTGGTTGGGCCTGGCAGGCACCCTGGTGTATACCACTGTGCGTGCTCGTTTTTCTCCGGTGAAGGCGGTCAACAACCACGCCGCTACCCTGCTTATCAACCGTGAAAATGCCACCGTCGTGGACATTCGCAGTCAGGATGAATTTGCCAAGGGTCATCTGGCCGGGGCCCATCACCTGCCGCTCGCCCAGATCCAGGCGAATAATCTGGGTCCGGTTGAAAAGCACAAGGATGCCCCCATCATAGTGGTGTGCGAGTCGGGGATGACCGCTGGTGGCGCGGGTCGCCAACTGAGCAAGGCCGGTTTCAAGCAGGTGTATGTGCTCAGCGGTGGCATGGCCCAATGGCGTGCAGACAATCTGCCGGTGACCAAAAAACGCTGATTTAAGGGCCTGCGCCCACTCATTATCTTAAAAAGGAATCAAACGAAATGGCTGACGAAATCAACAACCAGGAAGTGCAACCGGAATTCCACATCCAGCGTGTCTACACCAAGGATGTTTCCTTCGAAGCCCCGAATACCCCGCACATCTTCCAGAAAGAGTGGCAGCCTGACGTCAAGCTGGACATGGACACCAAGACCAATGTCCTGGCCGACAGCGTCTATGAAGTGGTGCTGACCCTGACTGTCACCTGCAAGCTGGAAACCGAGACCGCCTTCCTGTGCGAAGTGCAGCAAGCCGGCATCTTCACCATCGGCAACCTGCCTGAGCCGCAACTGGCCCACTGCCTGGCGGCCTTCTGCCCGAACATCCTGTTCCCGTATGCCCGCGAAGCGGTGTCCAACCTGGTGAGCAAGGGTTCCTTCCCGCAACTGAACCTGGCACCGGTCAACTTCGACGCCCTGTTCGCCCAGCACATGGCGCAGGTACAGGCCCAGCAGGCGACTGCGGAAGCCTGATAATGGCCGACCAGATCGCAATCTCGGTCCTGGGGGCGGGGTCTTATGGCTCCGCCCTTGCCATTTCTCTGGCGCGCAATGGTCATCCGACCCTGCTGTGGGGTCACGACCCTGCCCATGTCGCCGAGCTGGAACAGGATCGCTGCAACAAGGCATTCTTGCCGGATGTCCCCTTCCCGGCCGATCTGCAACTGACGTCGGATCTGCAGGCGGCGGTGCAAGCCGCTCCCGTGCTGCTGCTGGTGGTGCCGAGCCATGTGTTCGGCCAGGTACTGGCCCAGGTCAAACCCTTCCTGCGCCCGGATACCCGGATCGCCTGGGCCACCAAGGGGCTGGAGCCGGATAGCGGCCGTCTGCTGCAAGAGGTGGCGCGGGAGGTGCTGGGGGATGCCATTCCACTGGCGGTCATCTCGGGCCCGACCTTCGCCCGCGAGCTGGCCGCCGGTCTGCCGACCGCCATCTCGGTGGCCTCGACCCACGACGACTTTGCCGACGATCTCTCCCACCTGCTGCACTGCGGCCGCTCGTTCCGGGTCTATACCAATCCGGACTTCATCGGTCTGCAGCTGGGCGGGGCGGTCAAGAACGTCATCGCCATCGGTGCCGGTCTCTCCGACGGACTCGGCTTTGGGGCCAACGCCAGAACTGCGCTCATCACTCGGGGCCTGGTGGAGATGCAGCGTCTGGGCGCCGCCCTCGGGGCCGACGCCAAGACCTTCATGGGGATGGCGGGGCTCGGGGATCTGGTGCTGACCTGTACCGACAACCAGTCGCGCAACCGCCGTTTCGGTCTGGCGCTGGGAGCGGGCAAGTCGGTTGACACCGCCATGGCCGAGATAGGCCAGGTGGTGGAAGGCTATCGCAACACCAAGGAGGTGCATCTGCTGGCGGCCCGCTGTGGCGTCGAGATGCCCATCTGCGAACAGATCTTCAAGGTGCTGTACGAAGGCAAGAATCCGAAAGAGGCGGCCATCGCCCTGCTGTCGCGAGACAAGAAGGACGAGTGATCTTCTGCCAGCCGCAGCATGCAAAAGGCCCCGCCAACTGGCGCAATGCTGTTCACTTAAGAGAATTTGAGTTCCAGTCCACGTAGTATCAGGACAAAAAATCGAGGGAGGCATGATGCCTCCCTCTTTCTATTGCAAGCCCCGCTGGATAAAGGCTGGAGGAAGATCGACTGGACACAGCCTTGCCCCCTCAACTCAAATCCAATTTATGAATAATCAGTCAAAAAAGTGCTTATCTGAACAGCATTGCGCCAACTGGCGGGGCCTTTTCTTTGCCGCAAGGGGGCAAATCAGTAGTAGGAGTGGTCGCCGCGCTGGTGCTCGGTGGCATCTTTCACGCCGTTGAGTTCGCCCGGGAATTTCTCCAGCAACTGCTTCTCGATCCCCTCTTTCAGGGTGTAGTCGACCATGGAGCAACCGTTGCAACCGCCGCCGAACTGCAGGATGGCCAGTTTGTCGTCGGTCAGCTCGACCAAGGTGACCTTGCCGCCGTGACCGGCCAGCATGGGGTTCACCTCGGACATCAACACGTACTCGATACGGTCGATCAGCGGGGCGTCGTCGGCCACCTTGCGCATCTTGGCGTTGGGGGCTTTCAGGGTGAGCTGGGAGCCCATCTGATCGGTGACGAAATCGATGGTGGCATCCACCAGGAAGGGGGCGCTCAGGGGATCGACCAGGCAGTCGAAGCCGCTGAAGGGCAGGTGCTGATCTTCCGGATCGACCGCGTCGGGTGGGCAATAGGATACGCCGCACTCGGCATTCTGGGTTCCCGGATTGACCACAAACACCCGGATGTTGGTGCCATCAGGCTGCTTCTCCAGCAACTTGCGGAAGTGGGCCTGGGCGGTGTCGGAAATGCTGATCATCACTATCCTCATAAACCTGAGTGTACGACTAGGGTATTCATGATAACTCGCTTGGCGGGGCTTGGGTAGCGTGCCGATGGCGAGCCTGTGAGCCCGGGCGTATCGGAATCATGCCGCCAGCGGACTCCCGGGCCGGATCCCAGCCCGGTTATTTCAGGTGTCGGAGGGTACGGCAGATGGCCCACACCTCTACCGTGGTGACGCCGTGCTCATGAAGCAACCGGGTGAGCTGACCTGCGGTGGCGCCCGTGGTGACCACATCATCAAGCAGTGCCACATGCCGGTAGTGGTGAGGTTCTATTTCGAAGGCGCCACGCAGATTGCGTCGCCGCTGGCCGGCACTGAGCCGGGTCTGTTGCGGGGTCGACCTTGTCCGGCGCAGTACGCGGGTGTCGCAAGGAATGCCGGTGAGTGCGCTCAGGGCATGGCCGATTTCTTCTGCCTGATTGAAGCCGCGCCACCACTGGCGCCACCAGTGCAGGGGAACCGGAATGATGACCTGCGGTGGGTTGGCGAGGTCCAGATGGTCTGCCAGCAGGCGGGCAAGCAGCGGCGCGAGCAGGATCTGACCGGAATACTTCAGCTGGGGGATGAGTTGGGCATAAGGTGCCTGATAATCGCCGATCACCTGTAAACGCTCCCAGGGGGAGGGTCTGCGCTGGCAGCGACCGCACAGCAGTTCGCTCTCGCGATGTTGCTCCGGCAGCGGTGCTGCACACATCAGGCATCGTCTGTCGTGTTGGCGCTGGGCGTGGCGACACCAGGAGCACAACAAGGGCGTCTCGTCACAGGGTTGGCGACAGAGCAGGCACAGACCGAGCCAGTCGGACTGGGTGCCAAGGATCGGACTTGCTTTGGCGAGCAGCCGCTTTAACATGCAGGCTCCAAGCAGATAAACAGGGATCTTGAGTCTAGATGAGCGTATCGGTTGAGCGGTTTGGCCAGGGCCCGGACCTGGTGTTGTTGCATGGCTGGGGCATGAACGGGGCCGTCTGGCATGGTATTGCCCAAGAACTGGCTGCCCACTATCGGCTGCATCTGGTGGACCTGCCCGGCTTTGGCAACAGCCCCCTGCAAGCAGGGACAGACTACACCCTGCCCCGGCTGGCAGAGCAGGTGGCGGCCATATTGCCTGAAAAATGCCATCTGCTCGGCTGGTCCCTCGGTGGTCTGGTGGCGAGTCAGTTGGCGCTGACCATGCCTGAACGCCTTCACTCTCTCATTACCGTAGCCAGTTCTCCCTGCTTCATGGCCCGCGACGAGTGGCCCGGGATTGCCCCCAAGGTGCTGGCGGGGTTCAACCAGATGCTGGCCGGCGACTTCATGCAGACCATAGAGCGCTTCCTCGCGATTCAGGCCATGGGCAGCGAGCACGCCAGAAACGACATTCGCCAGTTGCGTCACTGGCTGGCGGAGCGACCCGCTCCCCGGCTTGCGGCCCTGGAGGCGGGTCTGGGCCTGCTGGCCGAGGTCGATCTGCGGGATGAACTGATCGGCCTGGATCTGCCCTGGCTGCGTCTTTACGGCAGGCTGGATACCCTTGTGCCGAAGGCCGCCATTCCCTTGCTGGATGCGCGTTATCCTGTCAGCCACAGTCTGGTGCTGGAGAAGGCATCCCATGCTCCCTTCATCTCCCATCCAGAGCAGTTCATCACCCTCCTGCGGCAGTTCATTGACTGAGATTTGAGCGGCAGGCTTCAATAACTCGTCAGGTTGGTGGATAATTAGCCAACCCTACAGAGGAGTGTGCCAATGCGTATCGAATCAGCCATGACGGCGGGCGTGCAGGGGTTCCAACGGGCCGAGCAGTTGGCGGGCCAGGCGTCCAGCCAGATTGCCCGTCTCAATACGCCAGCGGGTGATCAGGTGCAGTTGCCGGATGAACTGGTGAATCTCAAGGTGGCCGAGCTGCATGCCGGGGCATCCGCCAAGGTGATCCAGACGGCCAGCGACATGCTGGGCACCCTGATCGATATCCGGGTGTGACATGAACATCAACGTCAGTCTGCCGACCATCATTCCGAATCAACTGCAGCCGCAGACGGAATCGGCACAGACTGACAACCGCCGCGCAGAACTGGTGCCCCCCAGCCGCCAGAGTGAGGCGTCCAACGCCGAGTCCGGCGTCGGTTCCCAGAAAGAGAGATCCCGGGCCGCCCAGGCCAATCCCGCCGCCCCATCCTCGTCCACGAAAGAGAACGGCCAGACCGGCCCCGTGATGGTGACGCACCGTTTTGTCGAGGTAACGGGGGAGGAGGGGGAGCGTCGACAACGTCAGGAGGGTGAACAGCAGGAGCAGCAAAAGCAGCAGCGTCAGGTGGCTGCGCTGGTCGAGCGGGATCTCGAAGTCCGCAAGCACGAGCAGGCTCACCAGGCAGCCGGCGGCGAGCATGCGGGGAGCCCTACCTACCAGTTTTCCCGTGGGCCGGATGGCAAGCGTTATGCCACCGGGGGGGAGGTGGTCATCGACATGGGGACCATTCCCGGGGATCCCGCCGCGACCATCGCCAAGATGCAGCAGGTGCGTGCCGCTGCACTGGCTCCCGATGAACCATCGTCACAAGACATGAGTGTGGCCCGTGCCGCCTCTGGCAAGGAGGCACAGGCCCGCAAGGATCTGATGACCCTCAGGCAGGAAACCACAGGCCCGCTCGGTGCTTATATGGACAATCGAAACCAGGTGATTGCCAGGCACTATCAGCAAGCGGTGAGGCCGGCCTCCCCGCATAGCCTGAGTCAGGACGTCTGATCCCGCTCCGTGCAGGCATGAAAAAGCCCCTTTCGGGGCTTTTTTGCATTCTGGGGGCTTATTTCTTCAGTTTCGACAGGGCAGCCGCGAAGGCGTTGCCCATGGCACCCTCGGTCGGAGCGCTCTGACGGGGCGCCTGTTTCGGTCGGGTGTTGCCGGTGTGACGCGGCTCGGCCGTTTTGCGTGCAGGCTGGCCGGCTTTTTCATCCAGACGCATGGTCAGACTGATGCGTTTGCGCGGTACGTCGACTTCCAGCACCTTGACCCGGACGATGTCACCGGCCTTGACCACCTCGCGGGGATCCTTGACGAAGCGATCGGTGAGGGAAGAAATGTGCACCAGCCCGTCCTGATGGACGCCGATGTCGACGAAGGCGCCGAAGTTGGTGACGTTGGTGACCACACCCTCCAGCACCATCTCGGGCACCAGATCGCTGATTTTCTCCACCCCTTCCTTGAAGGTGGCGGTCTTGAACTCGGGACGCGGGTCGCGGCCGGGCTTGTCCAGCTCGCCAATGATGTCGGTGACGGTAGGCACCCCGAACTGATCGTCGGTGTAGTCGGTGGGCTTGAGGGTGCGCAGCAGGCTGCTGTTGCCGAGCAGGCTGTCCACGGTCTGCTCCAGCTTGGCGAGGATCCGCTCCACCACCGGGTAGGATTCCGGGTGCACCGCCGAGCCGTCCAGCGGGTTGCTGCCGCCCCGAATGCGCAGGAAGCCGGCGCATTGCTCGAATGCCTTGGGCCCGAGTCGGCTTACTTTCAGCAGCTGCTGACGACTCTTGAAGGCGCCGTTCTCGTCGCGGTAGGCGACGATGTTCTGGGCCAGGGTCTGGGAGAGGCCGGAAACCCGGTTGAGCAGGGCGACCGAGGCGGTATTCACATCCACCCCGACCGCGTTCACGCAATCCTCGACCACCGCGTCGAGGCGGCGGGCCAGCTGGCTCTGGCCGACGTCGTGCTGGTACTGGCCCACACCGATGCTCTTGGGATCGATCTTGACCAGCTCTGCCAGGGGATCCTGGAGACGACGAGCGATGGAGACGGCGCCGCGAATGGAGACGTCGAGATCCGGGAATTCCTGGGAGGCGAGCTCGGAGGCGGAGTAGACCGATGCCCCCGCTTCACTCACTACTATCTTCTGTGCCTTGGCGGCCGGGTAGCGCTCGAACAGATCGCTCACCAGGCGGTCGGTTTCCCGGGATGCGGTGCCGTTGCCGATGCTGATGAGCTCGACCTTGTGCTTCTGGCACAGCTCGCTCAGGGTCTTGAGACTCTGGTCAACCTGGCGTTTGGGTTCGAACGGATAGATGGTCGCGTGATCGACCAGCTTGCCGGTGGCATCCACCACCGCTACCTTGACCCCGGTGCGGATGCCGGGATCCAGCCCCATGGTGCAGCGCATGCCGGCCGGTGCCGCCATCAGCAGATCCTTGAGGTTCATGGCGAACACCTTGATCGCCTCCTCCTCCGCTGACTCGCGGATACGGCCGATCAGCTCGGTTTCCATCTGCAGGGAGAGCTTGATCTTCCAGGTCCAGCTCACCACCCCCTGCAGCCACTTGTCGGCCGGGCGGTGTTGCAGGTTGAGTCTGAGGTGATGGGCAATGATCCCTTCGCAGGGGCTGGTACCCTCATCCTCGCCGGTGACCAGCGCCAGGTTGAGGATCCCCTCGTTGCGGCCGCGCAACATGGCCAGCACCCGGTGGGAGGGGGCCTTGTGCAGGGGTTCGTCGTGTTCGAAGTAGTCCTTGAACTTGGCCCCTTCCTGCTCCTTGCCTGCCACTACGCGGGTACGCAGGGTGGCGTTGTGCCACAGGTAGTCCCGCAACTTCTCAAGGAGATCGGCCTGCTCGGCGAAACGCTCCATCAGGATGTAACGGGCACCGTCGAGGGCGGCCTTGCCGTCGGTGATCCCCTGCTCGACATTGAGGAAGCGAACCGCCTCCTGTTCGGGATCCTTCATGGGGTCACCCAGCAGCAAATCCGCCAGTGGCTCCAGCCCCGCCTCGATGGCCATCTGCCCCTTGGTGCGGCGCTTGGGCTTGTAGGGAAGGTAGAGGTCTTCCAGACGGGTCTTGCTGTCGGCCTCGTTCAGCTCGCGGGCCAGCTCGGGGGTCAGTTTGCCCTGCTCCTCGATGGAGCGCAGGATCACCTGACGGCGATCCGCCAGTTCACGCAGGTAGCCGAGGCGGCTCTCCAGGGTACGCAACTGGCTGTCGTCCAGACCGCCGGTCACCTCTTTGCGGTAACGGGCGATGAAGGGAACGGTCGCGCCTTCGTCCAGCAGGCGAACGGCTGCCTGCACCTGTTCCGGGCGGGCATTCAGCTCACCGGCGATCTGATGTTCTATTACGTGGCTTTGCATCGAGGGTCTCTTGGTCGGGTCCTGTCTAACTGGCCAGCGTGGGGCTATGTCGCCGAACAGGGGGTCTGTCCTGGCGATACTTTAGATACCTGCCAGGCCACTGCCGCGCGGGCCGGTTGGCGCCGCAAGGCGCCGGGTGTGAGCACTATATGGGGTCGGGCAGCGGGATGCCACCCCGGCAGAAATGACGTTTCTCATACCCGGTGGGCGGATATGCTCGGTCTCTCCTGGCCTTGTCAGCCGATTTGGCAGTCAGGGTCGGTGCTGGCTTATTTGGGATAGCTGATCTCATTGATGTACCAGCAGGCGTCACCCACTGGCGTTTGCACCATGGCTTCATCGCCCACCTCTTTCTTGAGCAGGGCGCGGGCCATGGGGGAGTCGATGGAGATGTAATCCTTGCGGCCGAAGATCTCGTCATAGCCGACAATGCGAAAGCGCTTGGTCTCACCCTCGTCGTTTTCCACCTCGACCCAGGCGCCGAAGAAGACCTTGCCCTCCTGGGAGGGGGAGTAGTCGACTATGGTCAGCTCTTCCAGGCACTTGCGCAGGTAGCGAACCCGGCGGTCGATCTCCCGCAGGCGTTTCTTGTTGTACTGGTAATCGGCATTCTCGCTGCGATCACCCAGGCTCGCCGCCCAGGCCACTTTTTTGGTGACATCGGGCCTCTCCTCCCGCCAGAGCATGTCGTGCTCCTGCCGGAGCCTGGTGTAGCCTTCACGGGTAATGAGTTTGGTTTTCATGGGGTTATCACTCCCTCGCCAATTGCATCCGGTTGCTCGGGATCTTAGTCATTGTCGCCGCGCTGTCGAGCAAAAAGCAGAGCTGGCCATCCATCCCTCCCGGCTCCGGGGCCGAATGAGGGCAATAACCGGTAACATATTTATGCTTTGTGGTTGCAGGGGGCGGCTCTAGTATGAGGGGAGACAGAAAAGAGAGGTGGCAATGAGTCAGCAATACAAGGTCCTGGTGGTGGACGACGATCTGAAACTGCGTTCCTTGTTGGAGCGCTACCTCACCGAGCAGGGGTTTGTTGTGCGAGGTGTCGCCAACGGGGAGCAGGCCGATCGCCTGCTGACGCGTGAAAACTTCAGCCTGATGGTGCTTGATCTGATGCTGCCGGGGGAAGACGGCCTCTCCATCTGCCGCCGCCTGCGCGAGGCCGGCAACCAGATCCCTGTCTTGATGCTCACCGCCAAGGGGGACGAAGTGGATCGCATCGTCGGTCTGGAGATGGGGGCCGACGATTATCTGCCCAAGCCGTTCAACCCCCGTGAGCTGCTGGCCCGGATCCGCGCCGTGCTGCGCCGCCATACCGTGGAGCTGCCCGGCGCCCCTTCCGCGGCGGAGAAGATGGTGAGTTTCGGGGCCTACCAGCTCAATCTGGCGACCCGTGAACTGAGTCGTGATGGCGAACCGGTTGCCCTGACCAGCGGGGAGTTCGCCGTGCTCAAGGTGCTGGTGAGTCATCCTCGCGAACCGCTCTCCCGTGACAAGCTGATGAACCTGGCCCGTGGTCGCGAGTACACGGCCACCGAGCGCAGCATTGATGTGCAGGTCTCCCGCCTGCGCCGCCTGCTGGAACAGGACCCGGCCCAGCCCCGCTATCTGCAGACCGTCTGGGGTCTGGGGTATGTGTTCGTACCGGACGGTGAGAACGCATGAAGAAAGTGGGCAGCATGTTCTCCCGCATGCTCTGGTTTCTGGCTGCCGTGCTGGTGGTCTATCAAGTCGTCTCCTACGTTACCTTCTACAACTACCTGCTGGCGCCGACCGTCAAGCAGATCAGCCACCTGCTGGCAAACCAGGTCAAACTCATCTTCCCGGTGGACAACAACCAGCTGGCGCTCAGTGAAGATGCCGAGGCGCTGGTCTATGTGACCACTGGCAGCGACATCTATACCCAGAGCGAGGCGGAGCAGCACGGGCTGAATGATTCCAAGCCCTACCCCTATCTGGAGCAGAGCATCAGCCGCGAATTGAAAGGGGATACCAGGGTCAGAGTTGAAATCCAGGATCACTACATCATCTGGATCCAGCCTCCCCAGGCCAGCCAGATGTGGGTGCGCATTCCCCTGACTGAAATTGAAGATGACGACATCGAACCGCTCATCCTCTATATGAGCGTCTTGCTGGTGGTGACCCTGTTTGCAGCCTGGCGTTTTGCCCGTCAGCTGGTGCGACCGCTGGAGGATCTGGAAGCGGGGGCCGTGGCGGTGGCGCGCGGCAACTTTCCCGATGCCCTGGGGGAGCAGGGCTCGCGGGAGGTGCGCCGCCTGACCCGCACCTTCAACCACATGTCGAGCTCCATCAAGGGGCTGATCGAGGAGCGCAACCTGATGATGGCCGGGGTATCCCACGATTTGCGCACCCCTCTCACCCGCATTCGTCTCGCGACCGAGATGATGTCCTCGGGGGATGAGTACCTCAAGGAGAGCATCAATGCGGACATCGATGAGTCGAACGGTATCATTGATCAGTTCATCGACTACATTCGCCCGAACGAGGGGCTCGATGCCCGGCCCGTCGACCTGACCCAGCTCATTCACGATGCGTTGCTGATGCAGACCGATCAGGGACTGGAAGTGGAGCTGCTCCTGCCGGAGGAGGCGGTGCGTGTGGCCTGCCATCCCATCAGCATTCGCCGTATCCTCAACAATCTGTCGGGCAACTCCCTGCGCTATGGCGCGACCCGGTTGCAGGCCGAGCTCAGGGATGATGGCCACTGGGTGCGGCTGCGACTCTCCGACAATGGCCCGGGGATCGCAGAAGAGGACTACTCCCGGGTGCTCAAGCCCTTCACCCAGGGCAATGTGGCGCGCACCGGTGGCGGCAGCGGGCTGGGGCTAGCCATCGTTGCCAAGATAGTCTCCCAGCATCACGGCACCATCAGGTTGGGGCGCTCCGAACTGGGGGGCTTGCAGGTGGAGATCCGGCTACCCAAGAACCAGCCGCTGGAGTGGATGGATTGAAAGCAGGGCGTATCGAGAGATGCGCCCTTTTGTCTGTCAGGCGTGGGGGTCGCTCACCTTGCGGTAGCGCTTGCCATATTTGAGTTGCTGGATAAGCAGGGCGGCGACGATGAGAGCCAACCCGATGGGGGTTGCCGGGTGAATGGTTTCGCCGATCAACAGGTTGAGCAGCACCAGAGAGGCAAACGGCGAGATGAAGATGAGGTTGCTGATGGGGGCTGTGTTGGTGGCGTGGCGCAGGGCCATCAGCCAGAGCACGAAACCGAAGCCCATCTCGAACAGCCCCACATAGATGGCGCCGGCCCATCCCTGCCAGGCGGTCATGGCAAAGTCCGAGAGCAACCAGGTCGCCACGATGATGAAGGGCAGGCTGATGAGGAAGCCGAGCAGCAGGCTGACGACGGGATCCCCCTGATTGCGGGTGTTGAGGATCCAGTAACCGGCCCAGATCAGGGTCGACACCAGCGCCAGCGTGACGCCGAGGGGGCTGTCGAACTGTAGACCGAACACGTCCCCCCTGGTGGCGATCACCAGGGCGCCGAAATAGCCGAGCACGATGGCGACGCCATCGCGGCGGCGCAGCTTTTGACCGAGGAAGGGAACGGCCAGCAGGCTGAGGGTGATGGCCCAGGTGTAGTTGAGAGTCTGCGCCTGCTGGGCGGGCAGCAGATCATATGCCTTGAACAGCAGCAGGTAATAGAGGAAGGGGTTCAGGACCCCGAGAGCGAGGTAGTAGAGGGGGCGACTCTTGATGTAGTCGAGCAGTAGCGGCAGTTTGCCCTGACAGGCCACGATGCATCCCAGGGTCAGGGTCGAGGTGCTGGCGGCGACCAGCAGCAGCTGTACTGGTTCAAAGTAGGCGAGGGAGATCTTGAAGGCGCTGGCCACCGTGGACCAGAGGGCGACGGCACAGAGCCCGTACTGGTAGGCTTTCTTCTGATTCTTGAGCATGGGATGCGTTCCGCAAACAGGGGCGAGGGCGCAGTCTATCAGCCTGTTTGCAACATTGTCGTTACCGTCTCGCCGAGGGCGATGATTTGATCGCCTGGAGATCCATCCGCCACACAACATTGCGCACAATCTGTCCGCCTTCACTTGCGTGAGTGGAAAAAATCCGTATAATCCCCTCCGCTTGCCCATGAGGCAGCCAGACGATATGTCTGCTTGCTGAGCTTCCCGTTTACGAGTTGCCAGCCATACAGTCCTCCCGATATGGGAGGAAACGTGAAAAATCACACCTCTGGCGGGAGTAATCTCGGTCGGGCGGTGTTGATTTATGTTCTTTTATCTATTGGAGCTCTGTCAATGCAGAACCAAAGAATCCGTATCCGCCTGAAGGCTTTTGATCATCGCCTGATCGATCAATCCACTGCGGAAATCGTTGAAACTGCTAAGCGCACTGGCGCGCAGGTTCGCGGTCCTATCCCGCTGCCGACTCGCAAAGAGCGTTTCACCGTTCTGATCTCCCCGCACGTCAACAAAGACGCGCGTGATCAGTACGAGATCCGCACTCACAAGCGTCTGGTAGACATCGTTGAACCGACTGACAAGACCGTTGACGCTCTGATGCGTCTGGATCTGGCAGCTGGTGTAGACGTCCAGATCAGCCTGGGTTAATTACGGAAAGAGGTTGATAACAATGACAATCGGTCTTGTAGGTCGCAAAGTGGGTATGACTCGCATCTTCACTGAAGATGGCGTTTCTATCCCGGTGACTGTTATCGAAGTTGAAGCTAACCGTGTAACTCAGGTCAAATCTGTAGAAACCGACGGCTACAACGCTATTCAGGTTACCACTGGCGCCAAGAAAGCCAGCCGCGTAACCAAGCCGGAAGCTGGCCACTTCGCCAAAGCTGGTGTAGAAGCCGGTCGCGGTCTGTGGGAATTCCGCCTGAACAACGGTGAAACTTTCACTGTTGGTAGCGAGCTGAAAGTAGATCTTCTCGCTGACGTTAAGCTGGTAGACGTTACCGGCACATCCAAGGGTAAAGGTTTTGCCGGTACTGTTAAGCGCTGGAACTTCCGTACCCAGGATATGACCCACGGTAACTCCCTGTCCCACCGTGTACCTGGCTCCATCGGTCAAAACCAGACCCCGGGCCGTGTATTCAAGGGCAAGAAGATGGCTGGTCACATGGGTGCTGAGCGTGTAACGACTCAGAACCTGGAACTGGTTCGTGTTGACGCTGAACGCAACCTGCTGCTCATCAAAGGCGCAGTACCGGGTGCAACCAACGGCAACGTGATCGTCAAACCTGCCGTCAAAGCGTAACGTCTGAGGAGATAGTAATGGAATTGGTAATGAAAGACGCCAAGAGCGCTCTTGAAGTTTCCGAGACTACCTTCGGGCGCGAATTCAACGAAGCTCTGGTTCACCAGGTTGTCGTTGCATATGCCGCTGGTGCCCGTCAGGGTACTCGTGCGCAGCTGACTCGCTCTGAAGTGTCTGGTGGCGGCAAAAAGCCGTGGCGTCAGAAGGGTACTGGTCGTGCCCGTGCTGGCTCCATCCGTTCGCCCATCTGGCGTTCCGGTGGTGTGACCTTTGCTGCTAAGCCGCAAGATCACAGCCAGAAAGTAAACAAGAAGATGTACCGCGGCGCTATCCGTAGCATCCTGTCCGAGCTGGTACGTCAAGAGCGCCTGATCGTTGTTGAGAAGTTCGGCATCGAAGCGCCGAAGACCAAAGAACTGATCGCCAAGCTGAAAGAAATGGAACTGACTGACGTTCTGATCGTGACTGCTGAAGTCGATGAGAACCTGTTCCTGGCTGCTCGTAACCTGTACAAAGTTGACGTGCGTGACGTTGCCGGTATCGACCCGGTCAGCCTGATCGCTTTCGACAAGGTTCTGATGACTGCTGACGCAGTTAAGCAAATCGAGGAGATGCTGGCATGATCCGTGAAGAGCGTCTGCTGAAAGTTCTGAAGGCTCCGCACATCTCTGAAAAGAGCACCATGGTCGCAGAAAAGCAGAACACTATCGTGTTCAAAGTTGCTGTTGATGCCACCAAGGCGGAAGTCAAAGCTGCAGTTGCGAAACTGTTCGAGGTCGAAGTTGAGACCGTCCGTACCCTGAACATGAAGGGTAAGACCAAGCGCGCAGGTGCACGCGTAGGCCGTCGTTCCGATTGGAAAAAGGCTTATGTGACCCTGAAAGCTGGTCAGGACATCGACTTCATGGGCGCAGCCGAGTAAGAGGAGTTCTGAAAAATGGCAATCGTTAAGTGCAAGCCTACTTCTCCGGGCCGCCGCCACGTCGTCAAGATCGTCAACCAAGAGCTGTACAAGGGCAAGCCCTTCGCCGCTCTGCTGGACAGCAAAAGCAAGTCCGGTGGCCGTAACAACAACGGTCGTATCACCACTCGTCACATCGGTGGTGGTCACAAGCAACACTACCGTCTGATCGACTTCAAGCGCGACAAAGACGGCATTCCGGCCAAAGTTGAGCGTCTGGAATACGATCCTAACCGTACCGCAAACATCGCCCTGGTGCTGTATGCAGACGGTGAGCGTCGTTACATCCTGGCTCCGAAAGGCCTGAAAGCTGGTGATGCAATCGCCTCTGGTGCTGATGCTGCCATCAAGGTGGGTAACACCCTGCCGATGCGCAACATCCCGGTCGGTTCTACCGTTCACGCCGTTGAGATGAAGCCTGGTAAAGGTGCCCAGCTGGCTCGTTCCGCTGGTACTTTCATCCAGATCCTGGCTCGTGAAGGTAACTATGTAACTCTGCGTCTGCGTTCCGGCGAAGTACGTAAAGTTCTGGCCGAGTGCCGCGCTACCATCGGTGAAGTGGGTAACTCCGAGCACATGCTGCGTCAACTGGGTAAAGCCGGTGCTAACCGCTGGCGTGGTATTCGTCCGACCGTTCGCGGTATGGCGATGAACCCGGTTGATCACCCGCACGGTGGTGGTGAGGGTCGTAACAAGGGCATGCAGCCTGTGTCCCCATGGGGCCAGAAGGCTAAGGGCTTCAAGACCCGTAAGAACAAGCGTACCGACAAGTACATCGTACGTCGTCGTAACAAGTAATTGTTAACATAGAGGAATCACCATGCCACGTTCTCTCAAGAAGGGTCCATTTATCGACCTGCACTTGCTGAAGAAGGTAGAGAAAGCGGTGGAAAGCGGGGATAAAAAGCCGGTTAAGACCTGGTCCCGTCGTTCAATGATCATCCCGAACATGATCGGTTTGACCATCGCTGTCCATAATGGTCGTCAGCACGTTCCGGTTTTCGTTACCGAAGAAATGATCGGTCACAAACTGGGTGAATTCGCACCGACTCGTACTTATCGCGGCCATGCTGCTGATAAGAAGGCTAAGAAGCGCTAAGGGATAAATGATGGAAGCTATCGCTAAACACCGTTATGCCCGTACTTCTGCCCAGAAAGCTCGTCTGGTAGCCGATCAAGTACGTGGTCTGTCCGTAGACAAGGCTCTGAACATCCTGACCTTCAGTCCGAAAAAGGCTGCTGTTCTGGTGAAGAAAGTGCTGGAATCTGCCATTGCCAACGCTGAGCACAACGAAGGTGCCGATATCGACACCCTGCGTGTTGCCACCATCATGGTAGACGAAGGTCCCTCCATGAAGCGCATCCGCCCGCGTGCCAAAGGTCGCGCGGATCGTATCCTCAAGCGTACCGCTCACATCACTGTAGTGGTATCCGACGCTAAGGCTGGGAGATAAGCAATGGGTCAGAAAGTACATCCTAATGGCATTCGCCTGGGTATTACCAAGCCTTGGAATTCTACCTGGTTCGCGAACACCAAAGACTTCGCTGACAACCTGTACAGCGATTTCCAAGTACGCCAGTTCCTGACCAAGGAGCTGAAAAACGCTTCCTTGTCCAAGATCACTATCGAGCGTCCGGCCAAGAGCATCCGTGTGACCATTCACACCGCTCGTCCGGGTGTCGTGATCGGCAAGAAAGGCGAAGACGTTGAAAAACTGCGCAAAGCTGTAGCCGCAATCGCTGGCGTGCCTGCTCAGATCAACATTTCCGAAGTCCGCAAGCCGGAGCTGGATGGCAAACTGGTTGCCGACAGCATCACTTCCCAGCTGGAGCGTCGCGTAATGTTCCGTCGTGCTATGAAGCGCGCCGTACAGAACGCCATGCGCCTGGGTGCCAAGGGCATCAAAGTGGAAGTTTCCGGTCGTCTGGGCGGTGCTGAAATCGCGCGTACCGAATGGTACCGTGAAGGTCGTGTGCCCCTGCACACCCTGCGCGCCGACATCGACTACGCAACTTCTGAAGCCCACACCACTTACGGTGTGATCGGCGTTAAAGTTTGGATCTTCAAGGGCGAAGTTCTGGGCGGTCTGGCTGCAGTCAATGCTGCCGCTGCTCAAGAGCAAGCTCCTGCGAAGCCCAAGCGTGACAACAAGCGCCGCGCTGCCAAGTAAGGAGATTCGGTAAATGTTGCAACCTAAGCGTACTAAATTCCGCAAGACCCACAAGGGTCGTAACCGCGGTCTGGCCAATGCCGGTAACGAAGTATCCTTCGGTACCTTTGGCCTGAAGGCGACATCTCGTGGTCAACTGACTGCTCGTCAAATCGAAGCAGCCCGTCGTGCCATGACCCGTCACGTTAAGCGTCAAGGCAAGATCTGGATCCGTGTGTTCCCGGACAAGCCCATCACCGAAAAGCCCCTCGAAGTTCGTATGGGTAAAGGTAAGGGTAACGTGGAATACTGGGTTTGCCCGATCCAGCCTGGCAAGGTTCTGTACGAGATGGATGGTGTACCTGAGGCTCTGGCGCGTGAAGCGTTTGCCCTGGCCGCAGCTAAGCTGTCTGTTCAGACCACTTTCGTAATTAAGACGGTGATGTGATGAAAGCCCAAGATCTGCGTCAAAAGAGCGTCGAAGAACTGAACCAGGAGCTGCTGGGTCTGCTGCGTGAGCAATTCAACATGCGCATGCAAGCTTCCACCGGCCAGCTGGCTCAGACTCACACTCTGAAACAAGTGCGTCGTGACGTCGCACGTATCAAGACTGTACTGACTGAGAAGGCAGGTGCGTAATGACTGACAAGATCCGTACTCTGCAAGGTCGTGTAATTAGCGACAAGATGGACAAGTCCATCACCGTCGCTATCGAGCGCAAGGTAAAGCACCCGATCTACGGTAAGATCATCAAGCGCACTACCAAGCTGCACGTGCATGACGAGAACAACGAGTGCAAGGCTGGCGATCTCGTGGAAATCCGCGAGTGCCGCCCGCTGTCCAAGACCAAGTCCTGGACCCTGGTTGCTGTCGTAGAAAAGGCCTAATTCGGTACTTTTTAGCCCAAACGGCCCCCCATCGGGGCCGTTTGTTTTTTAGGCTACCTTTTCAAAAATAGCTGTGTTATAGTTTCGCGCCTTTTGAAGGCAGCCAGATCCCATCAGGGATAAGAAGTAAACAAAGCGGAGCACTAAGATGATCCAGATGCAAAGTATGCTGGGTGTTGCCGACAACTCCGGCGCTCGCAGTGTAATGTGTATTAAGGTTCTGGGTGGTTCGCACCGCCGTTATGCCGGCATCGGCGACATCATCAAGGTTTCCATCAAGGAAGCCATTCCTCGCGGTAAAGTGAAGAAAGGTGATGTGTATAACGCGGTGGTCGTACGCACCCGTAAAGGCGTTCGTCGTCCGGACGGCTCTGTCATCCGTTTCGACAACAATGCGGCTGTGTTGCTTAACAACAACCAACAGCCAATCGGTACTCGTATTTTTGGCCCGGTGACCCGTGAACTCCGTAACGAGAAGTTCATGAAGATTGTGTCCCTGGCACCCGAAGTACTGTAAGGAGTCGAACGATGGCAGCTAAAATCCGTCGCGAAGACGAAGTAATTGTTCTTACCGGCAAAGACAAGGGCAAGCGTGGCAAAGTCACTCAAGTCCTGATTGCAAAAGGTAAGGTAATCGTGGAAGGCATCAACCAGGTGAAGAAACACCAAAAGCCGGCACCCGCACTGGGTCAGGCTGGCGGCATCGTCACCAAAGAAGCCCCCATCGATGTATCTAACGTCGCGCTGTTCAACTCTGCCACTGGCAAGGCTGACCGCGTTGGTTTCCGGATTGAAGACGGCAAGAAAGTCCGTTTCTTCAAATCCACCGGCGAACTTGTGAAGTAATTGGAGTTTAACGATGGCGAAACTGCATGATTACTACAAATCCGATGTAGTAAATGAACTGTCCAAGCAGTTCGGTTACAAGACTATCATGCAAGTCCCTCGGATCGAGAAAATCACCCTGAACATGGGTGTTGGTGAAGCGATCTCTGACAAGAAATTGCTGGAAAATGCTGCTGCCGATATGGCTGCCATTTCCGGTCAGAAGCCGCTGATCACCAAAGCACGCAAATCTGTTGCGGGCTTCAAGATTCGTGAAGGCTACCCGATAGGTTGTAAAGTAACCCTGCGTGGCGAGCGTATGTGGGAGTTCCTGGAACGGCTGATTTGCATCTCCGTACCGCGTATCCGTGACTTCCGTGGTCTGAACGCCAAGGCGTTCGATGGCCGTGGTAACTACTCCATGGGCGTGCGTGAGCAAATCATCTTCCCGGAAATCGACTATGACAAGGTCGATCGCGTCCGTGGTCTGGATATCACCATCACCACTTCCGCGAATACCGACGAAGAAGGCCGTGCTCTGCTGGCTGCCTTTAACTTCCCATTCCGCAAGTAAGGTTAGGGTTATGGCTAAAACATCCATGAAAGCACGTGAAGCAAAGCGTGCGAAGCTGGCAGCCAAGTTCGCGACCAAGCGTACCGAGCTGAAAGCTATCATCGTTGATATGAACGCTTCTGAAGAAGCGCGTTGGGATGCTGTCTTGCAACTGCAACAGCTGCCCCGTGATTCCAGTCCGTCCCGCCAGCGTAACCGTTGCAACATCACTGGTCGTCCGCACGGTTTCCTGCGGAAGTTTGGCCTCTCTCGCATCAAGGTGCGTGAGCATGCCATGAAGGGCGAAATTCCGGGCCTCAAAAAGGCCTCTTGGTAAGAATCTCGGGAGTTAGACTATGAGCATGCAAGATCCGATCGCGGATATGCTGACCCGCATCCGTAACGGTCAGGCGGCGAGCAAAGTTGCGGTTTCCATGCCTTCTTCCAAGCTGAAAGTGGCTATCGCCAAAGTGCTGAAAGAAGAAGGTTACATCGCTGGCTACAACGTAGCTGGTGACGTGAAACCGGAACTGGAAATCGAACTGAAGTATTTCCAGGGCAAGCCGGTTGTAGAACTGATCCAACGCGTGAGCCGTCCCGGCCTGCGTATTTACAAGCGCACTACTGATCTGCCGAAAGTCATGGGCGGTCTCGGTGTTGCTATCGTGTCCACGTCTAAAGGTGTGATGACCGACCGTGCTGCCCGCAAGGCAAGCATGGGTGGTGAGATCATCTGCTACGTCGCTTAATAGGAGGTCGGAAATGTCTCGCGTTGCTAAGGCACCCGTCACTATTCCTGCTGGCGTAGAGGTGACTCTGAACGGCCAAGAACTGTCCATCAAAGGTGGCAAGGGTTCCCTGGTTCGTTCCATCCACGCCGGTGTAGAAGTGACCAAAGAAGACAATGTACTGAAGTTCGCCCCGCGCGATGGCATCGCTGGTGCTGACGCTCAGGCCGGTACTGCCCGTGCATTGGTCAATAACATGGTAGTCGGTGTTACCCAAGGCTTCGAGCGCAAGCTGCAGCTGGTTGGTGTAGGTTACAAAGCCTCCATCAAGGGCAATGCTGTTGCGCTGGCACTGGGCTTCTCTCACCCGGTAGAGCATGCGCTGCCGGCTGGTGTCACCGCTGAATGTCCGTCCGCCACCGAGATCGTTCTGCGTGGTGTGGACAAGCAGCTGGTTGGCCAAGTCGCCGCCGATATCCGTGCTTACCGCGCTCCGGAGCCCTACAAGGGCAAGGGTGTACGCTATGCCAACGAGCAAGTGCGTACTAAAGAAGCTAAGAAGAAGTAAGGTAACACTATGGACAAGAAAGCAGCTCGTCTCCGTCGTGCTACTCGTGCTCGGAAAAAGATGCAGGAACTGGGAGCTACCCGTCTGGTTGTTCACCGTACCCCGCGTCATATCTATGCGCAGGTTATTGCAGCCAACGGTTCCGAAGTTCTGGCCTCTGCTTCCACAGTAGAGAAAGCCATCAGTGAAGCTCTGAAATACACCGGTAACGCAGATGCTGCTACCGCTGTAGGTAAGGCTATCGCTGAGCGTGCTATTGCCAAAGGCGTTCAGAACGTATCTTTCGATCGTTCCGGTTTCAAGTATCACGGTCGTGTAGCCGCTCTGGCTGCCGCTGCTCGTGACGCTGGTCTTCAGTTCTAAGCTAGGAGTCGAAGATGGCTAAAGTCGAATCTCAAGCCGGCGAACTGCAAGAAAAGCTCATTGCAGTAAACCGTGTTTCGAAAACTGTTAAAGGTGGTCGTATCATGTCCTTCACCGCGTTGACCGTGGTGGGTGATGGTAACGGCCGTGTAGGTTACGGTTACGGTAAGGCACGTGAAGTTCCGGCCGCCATTCAAAAGGCGATGGAACAGGCTAAGCGTAACCTGAACAAGGTTGAGCTGAACAACGGCACCCTGCACCACCCGGTGCGTGGCGTTCACTCTGGTTCCACCGTGTTCATGAAGCCGGCCTCCCAAGGTACTGGTATCATTGCAGGCGGCGCCATGCGTGCCGTACTGGAAGTTGCTGGTATCCACAACGTGCTGGCCAAGACCTACGGTTCCACCAACCCAATCAACGTTGTTCGCGCAACTGTCGACGCTCTGGTTCACGGTCAATCACCGGAACAGATCGCGGCCAAGCGTGGTCTGCGCGTTGAAGAAATTCTGGGGTAATGCGACATGGCTAACACTGTAAAAGTAACTCAAACTCGCAGCTCTATCGGCCGTCTGCCAAAGCACAAGGCGACTCTGCGTGGTCTGGGTCTGCGTCGCATTGGTCACACCGTTGAGCTGGAAGATACTCCCTGCGTACGCGGCATGATCAACCAGGTTTATTACATGGTTAAGGTGGAGGGCTAAGCATGCGTCTGAATACTCTGTCTCCGGCCGCTGGCTCCAAGCGCGTCAAGCACCGTCCGGGCCGTGGTATCGGTTCTGGTCTGGGCAAGACCGGTGGTCGTGGTGTTAAAGGTCAGACCTCTCGTTCCGGTGGCGGCAAGGTCCGCAACGGTTTCGAAGGCGGCCAGATGCCTTTGAAAATCCGTCTGCCGAAGTTCGGTTTCTTCTCTCGCAAATCTTTGGTTTCTGCCGAAGTGCGCCTGAACGAAATCGCCCTGGTAGAAGGTGATGTGGTCGACGTGAGCACTCTGAAGCAAGCCGGTGTTATTACCAAAAACATCGTGTTCGCTAAAGTTGTTCTGTCTGGCAACATTGACCGTGCTGTGACCGTTCGTGGTCTGTCCGTCACCAAGGGTGCACGTGCAGCCATCGAGGCCGCTGGCGGTAAAATCGAGGAATAATCAGTACAATGGCTAAGAAACCAGGATTGGATGTTAAAGCACAAGGTGGTCTGAGCGAACTGAAGAGCCGTCTGCTCTTCGTTCTCGGGGCAATTATCGTGTTCCGTGCAGGCTCTTATGTGCCGATCCCTGGTATTGACGCCGCCGTACTGGCCGAGTTGTTCCAACAACAGAAGGGCACCATCATTGAGATGTTCAACATGTTCAGTGGTGGTGCACTCTCGCGTGCTTCTATTCTTGCACTGGGGATCATGCCGTACATTTCGGCGTCGATTATTATCCAGCTGCTGACTGTGGTTCACCCTGCTCTTGCTGAACTCAAGAAAGAAGGTGAATCCGGCCGTCGCAAGATTAGCCAATATACCCGTTGGGGCACGCTGGTTTTGGGAACGTTCCAGGCCATTGGTATTGCAACAGGTCTGCCGAATATGATGCAAGGACTCGTGACTCATCCGGGTTTGGGCTTCTATTTCACAGCCGTTGTGAGTCTGGTCACCGGTACCATGTTCTTGATGTGGTTGGGTGAACAGATTACCGAGCGTGGGATTGGTAATGGTATCTCGTTGATTATCTTCACAGGTATCGTCGCCGGTCTGCCTCATGCCATTGGCGCTACGGCCGAACAGGCACGTCAAGGGGAATTGCACATCCTGCTGTTGTTGTTGCTGGGCTTGATTGTTTTCGCTGTGACTTACTTTGTGGTGTTCGTGGAGCGTGGTCAGCGTCGTATCGTCGTTAACTATGCCAAGCGTCAACAAGGCCGCCAGGTATTCGCTGCGCAAAGCACACACCTGCCGTTGAAAGTGAATATGGCCGGTGTGATTCCTGCGATTTTCGCATCCAGCATCATCCTCTTCCCGGGTACCATTACCTCCTGGTTTGGTCAGGGCGAGGGCAAGATCGCTGACATTCTGCAACAGGTCTCTATGGTCCTGCAGCCGGGTCAGCCCTTGTACGAGATGCTCTATGCAGCAGCCATTATCTTCTTCTGCTTCTTCTATACCGCGCTGGTGTTCAACCCCCGCGAGACAGCAGATAACCTGAAGAAGAGTGGAGCCTTTATCCCGGGGATCCGCCCGGGCGAGCAGACAGCACGTTACATCGATAAGGTTATGACTCGCCTGACATTGGCAGGTGCGCTCTATATTACCTTTATCTGTCTGGTACCCCAGTTCCTGATGACTGCCTGGAACGTACAGTTCTACTTCGGTGGCACCTCGCTGCTGATTATCGTGGTAGTTATCATGGACTTCATGGCTCAGGTTCAGACCCATATGATGTCTCATCAATATGGCGACGTCCTGAGGAAGGCCAACCTGAAGGGCTACGGCCGCTAAAGGTCGGCGTAGTTACGGAGTTAAGCAATGAAAGTTCGTGCTTCCGTTAAGGCAATCTGCCGTAACTGCAAAATCATCAAGCGTCACGGTGTGGTGCGTGTGATTTGCAGCGAGCCAAAGCATAAACAGCGCCAAGGCTAATTTTTTACGGTTAGTACTTGCAACAAATAGTTGTGCTGGCTAATATAGCCAGCCAACTTTTGTTGTGTATTGGTTGACCGCCACGTATCCGCTCACGGGCTTTGTGGTGGTCGTTATCTACTATATGTAGGAGTGAATAGTGGCCCGTATCGCTGGCATTAACATTCCTGACCATAAACATGCAGTCATTGCACTGACTGCTATTTATGGCGTCGGTCGTACCCGCTCCAAGGCCATCTGTGCCGCAGCCGGTATCGCTGAGAATGTGAAAATTAAAGACCTGGACGAAGCTCAGATCGAGAATCTGCGTGAACAAGTAGGTAAATTCACCGTCGAAGGTGACCTGCGTCGTCAGATTTCCATGAACATCAAGCGATTGATGGATCTGGGTTGCTACCGTGGTTTGCGTCACCGTCGTAGCCTGCCTGTTCGTGGTCAACGTACCAAGACCAACGCTCGTACCCGTAAGGGTCCGCGCAAGGCTATCAAGAAGTAACGGGAAGGTAGAAAATGGCTAAAACTCCGACTCGTGCTCGCAAGCGCGTTAAAAAGCAAGTGAGCGACGGTATTGCGCACGTTCATGCATCTTTCAACAACACAATCGTGACCATTACTGACCGTCAGGGCAATGCTCTGTCTTGGGCTACCTCTGGTGGTTCCGGTTTCCGTGGTTCCCGTAAGTCCACTCCGTTTGCTGCCCAGGTAGCTGCTGAGCGTGCTGGTGAGATCGCCAAAGAATACGGCGTGAAGAACCTGGAAGTCATGGTCAAAGGTCCGGGTCCCGGTCGTGAGTCTTCCATCCGCGCTCTGAACGCGGCTGGTTTCCGCATCACTAACATTACTGATGTGACTCCGATCCCGCACAACGGTTGTCGTCCTCCCAAGAAGCGCCGCGTGTAACGCTGTAGCTACTTGGTCTAGGATTGTTGGAGAAAGAAGATGGCAAGATATATCGGTCCTAAGCTTAAGCTTAGCCGTCGTGAGGGCACCGACCTCTTCCTGAAGTCTGGTGTTCGTGCGATTGATTCTAAGTGCAAGATTGACACCGTTCCTGGTCAACACGGTGCGCGTAAAGCGCGTCTGTCCGACTACGGTGTGCAACTGCGCGAGAAACAAAAAGTACGTCGTATCTACGGCGTATTGGAAAAACAGTTCCGCAACTACTACCGCGACGCTGCCCGTCAAAAGGGTAACACCGGTGAAAACCTGTTGCAGCTGCTGGAAGGTCGTCTGGACAACGTCGTCTACCGCATGGGCTTCGGCGCCACTCGTGCTGAATCTCGTCAGCTGGTGAGCCACAAAGCCATCATGGTAAACGGCCGCGTTGTGAATGTTCCTTCTTTCCAGGTATCCCCTGAGGACGTGATCTGCGTTCGCGAGAAGGCTAAGAAGCAAGCGCGTATCAAAGCTTCCCTGGAAGTTGCTGGTCAGCGCGAGAAGCCGACTTGGGTAGAGGTTGACGCTGCTAAGATGGAAGGTGCCTTCAAGCGCCTGCCGGAGCGTTCCGACCTGTCTGCCGACATTAACGAACAGCTGATCGTCGAGCTTTACTCCAAGTAAAGCTAGCTTCTAAAGAGAGGACACAATGCTGGGTTCTGTAACAGATTTTCTTAAACCGCGGCTAGTTGACATCGAGCAAGTTAGCCCGACTCACGCGAAAGTGACTCTCGAGCCGCTTGAGCGTGGCTTTGGCCACACGCTGGGCAATGCCCTGCGTCGTATTTTGCTGTCATCTATGCCCGGTTGTGCGGTTACTGAAGTCGAGATCGACGGAGTACTGCACGAGTACAGCAGCAAAGAAGGTGTACAGGAAGACATTCTTGAAATCCTGCTCAACCTGAAAGGTATCGCTGTGAAGCTGGAAGGCAAGGACGAGGTAACTCTGTCCCTGACCAAGTCTGGAACAGGCCCCGTTACCGCTGGTGATATCACTCACGGTGATGAAGTCGAGATCGTAAACCCGGAGCACGTAATCTGCCACCTGACTGGTGCAAATGCTGAGATCAGCATGCGCCTGAAAGTTCAGCGCGGTCGTGGTTATGTGCCTGCTTCTGCTCGTGTTCACAACGATGATGAAGAGCGTCCCATCGGTCGCCTGCTGCTGGACTCCGCGTTCAGCCCCATCGTTCGCATCGCCTACAATGTCGAGGCGGCACGTGTGGAACAGCGCACCGACTTGGACAAGCTGGTTATCGACATGGAGACCAATGGTACTCTGGATCCGGAAGAAGCCATCCGTCGTTCCGCCACTATTCTGGCAGAGCAACTGGAAGCCTTCGTGGATCTGCGCGATGTCAGCGTGCCCGAGAAGAAAGAAGAGAAACCCGAGTTTGATCCGATTCTGCTGCGTCCTGTCGATGATTTGGAGCTGACAGTTCGTTCAGCGAACTGTCTGAAGGCAGAAGCTATCCACTATATTGGTGATCTGGTACAGCGTACCGAAGTTGAGTTGCTTAAGACTCCTAACCTCGGTAAGAAGTCCCTGACTGAGATCAAGGACGTGTTGGCCTCCCGTGGTCTGTCTCTTGGCATGCGCCTTGAGAACTGGCCGCCCGCCAGCATCGCTGACGAGTAATCCAGATTACGGGTTTCACAGATTTAGTTAGAAGGATAAGGTCATGCGCCATCGTTTGAGTGGTCGTCAACTGAACCGGAACAGCAGCCATCGTCAGGCTATGTTCCGCAACATGGCCAGCTCCCTGGTTCGTCATGAGATCATCAAGACGACTCTGCCTAAGGCAAAAGAGCTGCGTCGTGTAGTTGAACCGCTGATCACCCTTGCCAAGACTGATAGCGTTGCTAATCGTCGCCTGGCATTTGCCCGTACTCGCGATAACGCGATCGTGGCTAAGCTGTTCAATGAACTGGGCCCGCGCTACCTGGAGCGCGCCGGCGGTTATACTCGCATTCTGAAATGCGGTTTCCGTGCTGGCGACAACGCTCCTATGGCTTACATTGAGCTGGTAGACCGCCCGGCCGCTGCTGAAGCAGCTGCTGAGTGATAAAAGAAAAAGCCGGGCTTGTCCCGGCTTTTCTTTTAGTTGATTCTGATACTGCCTCTACTGCCTCTACTGCCTCTACTGCCTCTACTGCCTCTACTGCCTCTACTGCCTCTACTGCCTCTACTGCCTCTACTGCCTCTACTGCCTCTACTGCCTCTA
>NZ_JAGKRI010000096.1:0-9917 GCF_017939255.1 Aeromonas sp. Prich7-2 | reverse complement strand
AAGAAGTTGCTTGAGGTACTGGGTTGCATTGATAATAGTCATGGCTTCGGGCGTGTCGGTTTTTTTTTGCGATTAAATCAGATCACAAACGAAGCCTTTTTTCTATCTATTTCAATTGGTTGTAGCTAAAGATCCTGTACATGATCTGCTGCTGGCGACCAGTTGCGACGGCACGCTCTGCACCACGGCGCAGTTCACCTCGCTGCGAGTAGTCTGCAACAACACCCTGCAGATGGCACTGCGCGGCGCTACTGGTGCCATCAAGGTGCCCCACTCCACTCAGTTCGATGCTGCTGCCGTCAAAGAGTCGCTTGGGCTCGGACTCTCTCATTGGGATGAGTTCAAGGCACAGACTAAGGCGCTGGCACAACGGCCCGTCGCCCCCGAAGAGGCACTGCGCTTTTTCAGCGACCTGCTGGCGCAACCGCTGGATGAGGAGAGCATCATTCTCACCAAGCCGGTACAACGGCTGCATGAGCTCTATCAGGGCGCGGGTATGGGCTCAGAGCTTGCCAGCTCCCGCAATACCGCCTGGGGGTTGGTCAATGCGGTCACCGAATACGTGGATCACCACCGCCGTGCCCGCAGCCAGGATCACCGGCTCGATTCCGCCTGGTTTGGTCAGGGCGCCCAACTCAAATCCCAAGCCTTGAATCAAGCTCTTACCCTGCTGCAGTAATTCCTCTTCCCTATCTAAGCCGCATAACGACCTCCCCCGGACTAGCGCAAGCCAATCCGGGCGTTGGCGTTTATGCCGTTAACAAGGAATAGTCATGAAAGCAAAAACCAAATACGGCCAAGCCCTGCGGCTGGCCTCCACTACCCAATTAACCCGCGAGCAGTGGCTCGCTATCCGCAAACTCGGCATTGGCTCCTCCGATGCCGCCGTGGCAGTGGGGCTCTCCCCCTACAAATGCCCGCTCAGCCTGTGGTTGGAGAAGACCGGTCGCAAGGAGCCGGAAGATATCTCCCACAAGGAAGCGGTGCTGTGGGGCATCGAGCTCGAACCTGTGCTGGCACAGGTCTATGCCAAACGCACCGGCTACAAGGTACGCCGGGTCAATGCTGTGCTGCAACACCCCGAACAACCCTTCATGCTCGCCAACCTCGATCGGGAGGTAGTGGGCCACCCCGATGGGCCGGGCATTCTGGAGATCAAGACCGCCAGCTATCACAGCGCCCCCCAGTGGGAAGAAGGGGTGCCGGTGGCTTACCAGTGTCAGGTACTCCATCAACTGGCCGTCACCGGCCATGCCTGGGCCGAAGTGGCTGTGCTGATCGGCGGCCAGGATTTTCGGATTTACCGCATCGAGCGTGATGAGGAGAAGATCCAGGATCTCACCGAACGGGAAGCGCAGTTCTGGCAGATGGTGCAACAAGATCAGCAGCCTGAACCTGACGGCTCCAGTGATGCTGCCAATGCTCTGAGCTGGCTCTTCCCCCGTGACGATGGCCAGACGGTGGATCTCTCCGATTCTTCCGAGTTCAACCAGCTGTTTGGGGAGCTACTGCGCTTGCGTCAGCAAAAGGAAGCTGTCGAGCAACAAGAGTCTCAACTCAAACAGCGGCTGCAAGCGACCTTGGGTGAAGCGACAGCCGGGCTGTTTGCCGATGGCAAGATCACCTGGAAGCGCAGCAAAGACCGGCTGGCACCGGATCTCGAAAAGCTCGGGCAGGATCATCCCGACTTGCTCACCCGTTACGTCAAACCGGTGCCCGGCGTGCGCCGTTTCACCATTCAACCCTTGAGGCAAACACCATGATCAAAGGACTGGCGATTACTCCGCCCGTGATCGGACGGATCTGTATCGGCAAGCTGGTGCAAAAACAGGATAAGTGGGTGCCGGAGAAGGACGACAGCTTCACCCTCACCACCCAGGTACAACAAAAGGGGGGATGGTTGCTCCATCCCCTGCACCAACACTACTCATCGCAAAAGAGTGGCCAAGGACAGGAGCAGACCAAGATCCGCGCCATTCCGGTGCGGGTGCTGTTCAACGATAGCGACCTGAATCTGCGGGCGGAATACAGCGCGTTTGACCGACAAACCGGCAGGCCGCTCTGTGTCGGGAATGGGGAGGTGGCAAGACGTGTGGGGGGACAAGGCATGGAGGAGGTCAGCTGCTCTGGACCAGAGCGCTGCGCCTTTGCCGGGCAACAGGGCTGCAAGCTGTACGGGCGACTGAACCTGTTTGTGGAGGGGCAAGGGGATGAGCTGGGCAGCTTTATCTTCCGAACCACCGGCTACAACTCGGTGCGCACTCTGTCGGCTCGACTGAAATACCTGGAGGCCGTGAGCGGTGGTCACACCCGTTATTTGCCGCTCACCCTGCGGTTGCGAGCCAAAAGCACCACCCAGTCCTACCGCACACCGGTCTACTACGTGGATTTGACCTTGCGGGAAGAGACCAACCTGACCGAGGCAATCAGACAGGCACACGAGGCCGCCCAGCGTGACCAAGAGGCGGGACTCGCCATCGACCAGATGGAGCAGGCCGCGCGCGAGTTGCTGCGTAACGGCCAGTTTGAGGATATCGATGAAGAGGTGCCGATGCTGCTGGAGGAGTTCTATCCCGAAGCTAACAGCGACGAGACAGCGAATGGTAACGCTGATGCAGTGGCGACTACCTCGCTTAACGCACCGCAAAGCCAAGCAACCAAAACGTCACAGAGGCCGCAACCAAGAAGGAGTCCGCTCACCAACAAATTGGGAAAAGGGACCCCATCCCCTCCTCCAGTAACTGGCGGGTGATCAGCGGGGACGAGCCAACCGATCTACCAACCGCTCCACTGTTTCCAGCAACAGGGTTCGGTCGGCATCATCAAGCCGGGCCAATTGCTGGCTCAGCACAATGCCCTGCTCGGTCGGGCGGTTACTGGTCTCACGCAGAAAGTCGGCTAGCTCACAACCAAACAGTTGAGCGAGCTCCGCCAGCCGCACCACGGTCGGCACCACAATTCCCCGCTCCATTCGAGAGACGGCCTCCATCCCGATATTGAGGTGTTCAGCCACCTGCTCCTGGGTAAACCCGGCCTGGTTACGCTGACGCCCAATAGCCTTGCCCACGTTCTTGGCTAACTGCTCAAAGTTGATATCTGTCATAAGTCCTCCAACCAACCTCTATGGTTGGATATAGACCCATTGACATGAAGAACCCTGAAGGGTGAGGATCAACCGATCAGGTTGACATTGGTGCTTTGGCAGGGAATTTCAGAACGAAAGGAAATCCATCACCCAATACTCCACAACCCTCATTTCCCGCTGTGCAACCACCGCATGACAACGGGAAATGAAAAGTCATTTTTATCCATAAGGAGACATCATGAAACGTTACTTTGCTATCGCGGGCCTGCTTTTTCTGGCCCTGACCATCAACATCGCCTGGACCGGCAAAGCTCCCTGGCTTGGATTTTGGGGGCTGACCGCCACCTTCGTGTTCGGCACGCTTTTTACCGGTGTTGGCATGTGTATCGGGGAGTGGTTTCGCCGCTTTACCCACCCGGACTGGATCTCGACCAGCGGCGCAGTCGAGACCTTCAAGGCCAAAGTGTTTTGGCTTATGGGGCCGCAGGCCATCGGGGCACTGATTGGCTTTTTCGCCTTTCAGGGCTTTATGAACAATATCCTCGGCTATGCCGTGTAAGGAGTGTGGGATGCATCAATGGATAATAGCTCTACTGGGCTTGCTGCTAACGCCCGCCGTGCTGGCGTTTGGAGACCATGGCCGCTGGAACGATGGCTGGGGTCAGGGGGTAACGGAGTACTCAGCAACGGTCGATGACGCGACCTATCTCTATCTATCGTGCCGGATGGGCCAGCTTAGCCGCATCGAACTCAACCAAGCAGGCCAAGCACCGACTGAAACCGTTTGGCTACGCATCGATGGCCATACCTATCCCCCGCTATCCGGCATGGTGGCAGGGAATGACAGTAAGGCGTTCTATGACATGTGGGCCGCGCTGCGCTCAGCCAAGTCGCTGCAAGCCATCACCCAGGATGGCCGCACCGTTGAGCTGCCGGTCGCGGGTGTACAAGAGACGCTAACTGCCGCTACGGACGCGGCCTTTGGTTGTGCCTTTCCGGCTCCAGAGCCTGAGCCAGCCGCCGCCCCCTTGAACTTTGAACTGCGCGCACAACAGGGCGTACTGCAGATTGTGTCTCGTAATGACCCTGTCACGATTAAAGACATCACCATCAACCGTGGCCAGTGTCAGCTGGTTCGGGAAGTGCCGAGTGATGATTGTGTCAGCGGTCGTGTGAAATGGAGCACCTGTCTCGCCAGTAAAGACCGGTTAAAACCAGAGTACATCAAGCAAGTGTTCCCTGTTGCGATGAACTTTGGACAGCAAGCTCGGTTCACCCTCAAGTCAACACCGCTGTGCCGAGTATTGGAGGTGGTTATTCATACCGACCGGGGAGATGCCGGTTACACCTTCGAGTGAGCCCACTCCACTTCGCTATGCCCGGTCTCGTACCGCAATGCTGTTCAGATAAGCACTTTATTGACTGATTATTCATAAATTAGATTTGAGTTGGGGGGACAAGGCTGTGTCCAGTCGCTCTTCCTCCAGCCTTTATCCAGCGAGGCTTGCAATAGAAAGAGGGAGGCATCATGCCTCCCTCGCTTTTTGTCCTGATACTACGTGGACTGGAACTCAAATTCTCTTAAGTGAACAGCATTGGGTCTCGTACCGGGCTTTTTGTTTTCTAAAAGGAGTAGACATGCAACCTGGTGACCATCTGGTCGTAAGCCGATGGGGCTACGACCATCACGGCCTCTACGCGGGCAATAACCAAGTCATCCACTATACCGGTCCTTTCTCGAGTGAAGGCCCAGTGACAGGGCGGATTATTGTCTCATCGTTGGAGATATTTACAGGCAATGGCGACTGTTACCTGCGTGAATACAGCCACCGTTACTACAGCCCCAGCGAAAGTCTGGCGCGAGCGCATCAACGGCTGGGAGAGCGGGCCTACAACCTGCAGTTCAACAACTGCGAGCACTTCGTGACCTGGTGTATCCAGGGTGTGCACCACAGTGAGCAGGTAGACCAGGCGTGGAGTACCGTCTTGCTAGCCATCACGCTTGCACAAACGCCCCTGCCGCCGATCCGCACCACCGTGCCTACGTTCCCCGCACTACTCACACCGCTGACGAACAAGCTGACAACCTGGCTAATACCCTGGCGACTGCGCTAGTCCCAACCCTTTATTCGGAGAACTCCATGACCATTCCCTTTTTCCGGGACGGCTTTGCCCTGCCCGTTGACCAAGCATTGCTGATTCTGCTCAACCAGGAAGTCGCTAAAACCGAGCTCAATATCGAACGCTTAACCCAACTGACCTTCAACTTTCGCAACCCCGGCTACAGTGCCGAGCAAGGCGGCGTGCACCCGGTCGAGATCCGCCTGATCCGTGGGCTCGATGGCTGGCTGTTCGATTACGTCACCGACTTCAGCTACCAGGGGCAGGGCCAAGATGCTGAGCTCTGCAAGGAGCTCGATTTCAACTTCCTCGATGGGGAACACATCATGTTGGGCTGGGGGCCACTGCGACTGGCCGAAGCGCGGGAGTTGTTCGATATCTGGCAAAGCAACTTCATTGCCTACTGTCGGTTGGAATGTTTCAGCATCACGGTCGCAGGGGATTAGGAGGACACGATGAGCCAAGAATTAGCGCTCTCCCACTACTCACGCCAATGGCTGGGACGAGTCGCCACAAGCGCCAAGCTAACCCCCACTCGCAGTGGTCAGCTTTGGCTGCTACACCTGACCCCGGATAGTCCACACATCCGCACAGTCACCCTGCAGGTCCGTTGGTCTGGCGTGCAGTGGCAACTGCTCTCCCTCACCAATGCTGAGGACTGGCACACCATGAGCCAGCCGAGGGATGAGATCTGCATTGACCCCAAGCGCAGTTGTTTCTGGCGTTGCCAAGCAGGGCCAGTCTCACTCACCGATCAGCCTCGCGTGCTTGCAAGCTTCCTGACTGACCTGCAGCGCATCTGCATCCACCGCGGCTATCGGGTAGAGAGTGACCCCATTGAGCAACAGGAGAATAAGGATGATTAATACCATGATCGCTATCGAGCTGGAGGCTTATCTTGAACACGATGGTCAGATTGAAGTGGTGCATGACCAAGGCCAGGCGGTGGACGGTTATGCCCTCTATCTGCGCTATGAAAACGAACGGGGCGATGCACTGGCGCAATGGCTGTGCGATCACCCGGATCGCCGCTGGCTAGCCCACTTAGGCAACCTGATCGCGACCAGTTACCACATTCCACTGCACGACTACACCCCGCACACCTTGGCGGCCTGAACGCCGCCAGCCAATCCTGTTGTTACATCCCATTGAGTAACCTATTAACCAAACACCTCGCCGACCCTGCCGCCTCCAACGCGGTGGGGCGATGGCGTATGGAGCCTAATCATGTTGCATCAAAAACTCACCGCCGGGGAGATCCCCGGCACCTACCGGGTGACTGACCTTGTCACCGACGATGACCTGCTCACCATCGCCCAAGCTGTTGCCCGGCAGAAACTGGCCAAGGGAGAAGCTATTACCGATAAACACTTGGCCCATCAAGCCCTGCAAGGACTGCTGCAAACACGAGATCGCGAAGTGTTTGCTGCACTGTTCCTTGATAACCAGCATCGGATCTTGGCCTATGAAGAGCTGTTCCTTGGCACCCTGTCCGCTGCAACCGTCTACCCCCGCGATGTGGTCAAGCGAGCTTTGCATCACAATGCCGCCGCGCTGATGCTGGTCCACAACCACCCGTCGGGATACCCGGAACCCAGCCGGGCAGATATCGACATCACCCACAGATTGCAGCGCGCGTTGGCGTTAGTCGATATCCGCACCCTGGATCATCTGGTGGTCGGGGCGGAAGGCGTCGTATCACTGGCCGAGCGAGGTCTGCTATGAGCCTTACTCCAGACAAAACACACCTCACCGCCCTCGACATCCTCCTCGAGCTGCGCTGCTGGCTTGAAGATAACGTTCAGATGCAGGCTGAGCCCGCCATCGTGGCTCACCTCCCCAACGGTTATTTGCTCACCCAAGCCGACTGCATCGAGGCCATTGACACACTGCTCCACCAGCTACGCCATTAGTCACGCCAAGAAGGAATAAACGCCATGCGATTACCCAATCCCTATTCCCTTGAGGAAACCCTCGAGAAGCTGCGCCATGGCCTGACAGCCGTCAGCAACGAAGATGCGCTGACGTTGCTGGAGAAGGCCATCGCCAAGGCTAGTGATGACCGGAGTTATGCCAAGCAGTTTGAAGAGACCTTGCAAGGCTCCACCATCGAGATACGCGACTGTCTCAGCTGCTTTGGCGACTACTTCGAACGATCCCGAGACGCACCGCCCTATTACCCGCACCACGATGCCGTTAACGGCATTGATTGTGCGCTCTACGCCATCCTGTTCGATGCCGCTCACCCAGACGCAGCGCAGGCACAGCAATAACATGTATACCGATCGCCGAATAACATGCATGCCGATCACGTTTCCACCCAATAACGCCAGCATCCCCAAACCCGGATCATCAGCGCCAACACCATGATCCGGATATCCCGACTGTCACCGGGGCAACCTGGACTGGCTGGATCATCCGGCATTCAACTGGGTAAACACGATGATAGGAAATGTGAAAAACTCGCTGCGGGGCAGTTGCCATACGCTCGGAGCGAAGCATTTACCAAGGCATCTTGCTGAATACTGCTTCCGGTTTAATCATCGTTTTGACCTCAAGAGTATGTTTGTTGAATTGGGGCATGCAGTCGTGGCAAGCCCGCCGATGCCATATCGGCTCTTGAAGCTGGCTGAGGGTCATGGGTAATCAGGTAGGGTTTTTAGACAGCATGTACTTCGTAACCCAATCCTGAAAATCCTTTGGAGTTGATTTCTCTGTAGATATTGAAGCCCAAGCAAAATGATCAATTGTGATGTGCATGAGAATAATTGCAGGGATGTGATGCCCGTCTTTCCGCAGACAATTAATCGCGTTAGTCATTTTTTCAGCGTATTTCATTATTTCCATCTGGCTCATACATTCCTCTAACGCCTGAATTAAGCCGCGCCACGAAGTGGCGTCGGCTTGAATGAATTGTTAGGCCCCCGGCAATTGATGCCAGCGGCCTGCCCAGCCTCGCGCATTCATTTTCCGTATCAAGCTGTGGCGCGCAGTCGGTGGCGAGCCTCCTCGACCCGTCTCACTGTCTCGGTAGGCGAGCTAAAAACAACGTTTGCTGGAATGCGCAAGACCGTGTAGCCCTCAGCGCGAATTACCTCGTCGCGTGCGGCGTCCCTGGCCTTGGCTTCGGGGCTGCCGTGCCAGGTTTCCCCATCGATTTCGACCACGAGTTTCTCGTCGACTAGAAAGTCTCCCCGGAATTGACTCCATGCAGAGCCCCGTCCGATGTGCAGTCTGCCAAGCCCGATCTGGGTACGCAACTTGACACCTTTACCAGCGATGCAACCTGGTCCCGTCGTCATCTTGTACGCTGAGACCATGGTATCGAAGAATGCTTCTTCCGCAGGAGACTCGCAAGTGAAGCGCATGTCTTCAACGGTAACCGGTTCGTTGAGGCGGGCGGCGATTTCCGCCTCCTGCCTCTTTCGTTCCGGCTCATCTCGAATGTCGCTGTAGACCGACCAGGCAATTAGACCGCCCACCACGAGCAGTGGCCAGAAGAAAAAACCAATGACTATCAATACAGCGGCCAAAAGGCCGCGCTGGGAATAAGTCATAAAATCACTCTTGAATCTTTAGAAAAGTCTCACCTATAACTTCAGCGCCGGTAAGCAGGTAAAATAAACCGGAACTCCAATGGTCGCAATGGGTCGAAACAGGACCATATCCACAGGCCGTCTTCGACTTTCGGTCAGTGGAAGATTGCCTCGAAAAGAATTCTGCTATGGCCTAACGTGGAAGTGAGCGGCCTGCGCGGTTTTTGCGCAGGTCCGCTCGACTGAAGGGTTATGCATCATTTTCGTAGCGACTTCACTTCGTTAAGCATTTGGGTTGGTGAAATAGCACCCAACGCCACGAGCATAAGTAGCAAGCCACCAATGACTACAATGCCCGTTGCCCATGCGTGCTTAAAACGTAGCTGAACCACCGTTGCCAACCATACAATGGCCGTGCAGCCGATGAGAAATATGAATGTCTGATGGCCTTGCTTCAGAGACTCCAGCAATGTCAGAGCACCAAGGGACGCGACAACACAAAAAGCTGGAACGACGAGCCATAACGTTCCAATCGGAGCCTCTGGTATTTGGAAATAGTCGCTGGCCTTCAAGCCGTTGTCCTGGAAGAACCCGGTAATTTCTTCCTTTGTACCTTCAATTGGCCCGAGCTTCATTTTTGCCCCCTTCTATGGGGAGCAAGCACTGATGCCACGTCTTTCTCGGCTGCCGTATCGGACCACTCTTGGCTAGAACCTTCCTTGATAAAGATGATGCGATCTTGCTCAAGGATTACGTTCGTACCTCCGAAAGTGAAGCCGTCGAGATTTCCACCAAACGCACGCTGTTCAATCTGAGATAGCGCGCGCCCGAGAGACGGGTATGCCGGATGATACTTGTCGTCGTTTTCGACGTTTGGCCCGATTCGAAAGACCAAGACCGCGCCACCATCAACTGCGGGATAGACGTTGCAATCTAGGCCAATTCCTGGACGAAGAAATGGTGCCAGCCGTCTCCGGAAATTGTTTATGTAAGCCTGAACCTTTGATTGCTCAGTCATTCAGTCCTCGCTGCATATTCCGGCCGATCATGAACACCAATTCCGATTCAACGTGAACACCATTTCCGGACCAATGTGAACGCTCATTCCGGTTCAACCTGAACACTTTGCCCCTCCTTTCCGGAAACAGTGTTCAACATCCCGGAATCACTGTTCA
>NZ_JAGKRI010000095.1:0-3994 GCF_017939255.1 Aeromonas sp. Prich7-2 | reverse complement strand
TGTCGCCGCTGGGCTGGGAGCACATCAACCTAACCGGCGATTACGTCTGGCGGCAGAGCCGCAGACTGGAAGACGGGAAGTTTCGGCCCTTACGGATGCCCGGAAAACCTTAGCGTACGATTTTTTCCGAATTCTGCGGGCTCCCCTATCTCATCTGCGCAAGGCAGAACGTGAAGACGGCCGCCCTGGACCTCGCCCGCGAGCGCCAGGCGCACGAGGCCGGCGCGCGGACCCGCGCCACGGCCCACGAGCGGACGCCGCAGCAGGAGCGCCAGAAGGCCGCCAGAGAGGCCGAGCGCGGCCGTGAGGCTTGGACGCTAGGGCAGGGCATGAAAAAGCCCGTAGCGGGCTGCTACGGGCGTCTGACGCGGTGGAAAGGGGGAGGGGATGTTGTCTACATGGCTCTGCTGTAGTGAGTGGGTTGCGCTCCGGCAGCGGTCCTGATCAATCGTCACCCTTTCTCGGTCCTTCAACGTTCCTGACAACGAGCCTCCTTTTCGCCAATCCATCGACAATCACCGCGAGTCCCTGCTCGAACGCTGCGTCCGGACCGGCTTCGTCGAAGGCGTCTATCGCGGCCCGCAACAGCGGCGAGAGCGGAGCCTGTTCAACGGTGCCGCCGCGCTCGCCGGCATCGCTGTCGCCGGCCTGCTCCTCAAGCACGGCCCCAACAGTGAAGTAGCTGATTGTCATCAGCGCATTGACGGCGTCCCCGGCCGAAAAACCCGCCTCGCAGAGGAAGCGAAGCTGCGCGTCGGCCGTTTCCATCTGCGGTGCGCCCGGTCGCGTGCCGGCATGGATGCGCGCGCCATCGCGGTAGGCGAGCAGCGCCTGCCTGAAGCTGCGGGCATTCCCGATCAGAAATGAGCGCCAGTCGTCGTCGGCTCTCGGCACCGAATGCGTATGATTCTCCGCCAGCATGGCTTCGGCCAGTGCGTCGAGCAGCGCCCGCTTGTTCCTGAAGTGCCAGTAAAGCGCCGGCTGCTGAACCCCCAACCGTTCCGCCAGTTTGCGTGTCGTCAGACCGTCTACGCCGACCTCGTTCAACAGGTCCAGGGCGGCACGGATCACTGTATTCGGCTGCAACTTTGTCATGCTTGACACTTTATCACTGATAAACATAATATGTCCACCAACTTATCAGTGATAAAGAATCCGCGCGTTCAATCGGACCAGCGGAGGCTGGTCCGGAGGCCAGACGTGAAACCCAACAGACCCCTGATCGTAATTCTGAGCACTGTCGCGCTCGACGCTGTCGGCATCGGCCTGATTATGCCGGTGCTGCCGGGCCTCCTGCGCGATCTGGTTCACTCGAACGACGTCACCGCCCACTATGGCATTCTGCTGGCGCTGTATGCGTTGATGCAATTTGCCTGCGCACCTGTGCTGGGCGCGCTGTCGGATCGTTTCGGGCGGCGGCCGGTCTTGCTCGTCTCGCTGGCCGGCGCTGCTGTCGACTACGCCATCATGGCGACGGCGCCTTTCCTTTGGGTTCTCTATATCGGGCGGATCGTGGCCGGCATCACCGGGGCGACTGGGGCGGTAGCCGGCGCTTATATTGCCGATATCACTGATGGCGATGAGCGCGCGCGGCACTTCGGCTTCATGAGCGCCTGTTTCGGGTTCGGGATGGTCGCGGGACCTGTGCTCGGTGGGCTGATGGGCGGTTTCTCCCCCCACGCTCCGTTCTTCGCCGCGGCAGCCTTGAACGGCCTCAATTTCCTGACGGGCTGTTTCCTTTTGCCGGAGTCGCACAAAGGCGAACGCCGGCCGTTACGCCGGGAGGCTCTCAACCCGCTCGCTTCGTTCCGGTGGGCCCGGGGCATGACCGTCGTCGCCGCCCTGATGGCGGTCTTCTTCATCATGCAACTTGTCGGACAGGTGCCGGCCGCGCTTTGGGTCATTTTCGGCGAGGATCGCTTTCACTGGGACGCGACCACGATCGGCATTTCGCTTGCCGCATTTGGCATTCTGCATTCACTCGCCCAGGCAATGATCACCGGCCCTGTAGCCGCCCGGCTCGGCGAAAGGCGGGCACTCATGCTCGGAATGATTGCCGACGGCACAGGCTACATCCTGCTTGCCTTCGCGACACGGGGATGGATGGCGTTCCCGATCATGGTCCTGCTTGCTTCGGGTGGCATCGGAATGCCGGCGCTGCAAGCAATGTTGTCCAGGCAGGTGGATGAGGAACGTCAGGGGCAGCTGCAAGGCTCACTGGCGGCGCTCACCAGCCTGACCTCGATCGTCGGACCCCTCCTCTTCACGGCGATCTATGCGGCTTCTATAACAACGTGGAACGGGTGGGCATGGATTGCAGGCGCTGCCCTCTACTTGCTCTGCCTGCCGGCGCTGCGTCGCGGGCTTTGGAGCGGCGCAGGGCAACGAGCCGATCGCTGATCGTGGAAACGATAGGCCTATGCCATGCGGGTCAAGGCGACTTCCGGCAAGCTATACGCGCCCTAGGAGTGCGGTTGGAACGTTGGCCCAGCCAGATACTCCCGATCACGAGCAGGACGCCGATGATTTGAAGCGCACTCAGCGTCTGATCCAAGAACAACCATCCTAGCAACACGGCGGTCCCCGGGCTGAGAAAGCCCAGTAAGGAAACAACTGTAGGTTCGAGTCGCGAGATCCCCCGGAACCAAAGGAAGTAGGTTAAACCCGCTCCGATCAGGCCGAGCCACGCCAGGCCGAGAACATTGGTTCCTGTAGGCATCGGGATTGGCGGATCAAACACTAAAGCTACTGGAACGAGCAGAAGTCCTCCGGCCGCCAGTTGCCAGGCGGTAAAGGTGAGCAGAGGCACGGGAGGTTGCCACTTGCGGGTCAGCACGGTTCCGAACGCCATGGAAACCGCCCCCGCCAGGCCCGCTGCGACGCCGACAGGATCTAGCGCTGCGTTTGGTGTCAACACCAACAGCGCCACGCCCGCAGTTCCGCAAATAGCCCCCAGGACCGCCATCAATCGTATCGGGCTACCTAGCAGAGCGGCAGAGATGAACACGACCATCAGCGGCTGCACAGCGCCTACCGTCGCCGCGACCCCGCCCGGCAGGCGGTAGACCGAAATAAACAACAAGCTCCAGAATAGCGAAATATTAAGTGCGCCGAGGATGAAGATGCGCATCCACCAGATTCCCGTTGGAATCTGTCGGACGATCATCACGAGCAATAAACCCGCCGGCAACGCCCGCAGCATCGCGACCGTCATCGGTGAGAAGTTCGGCAGGTATTGGGTGGTGACAATGTAGGTGCTGCCCCAAATGGCAGGTGCTATCGCTGTGAACAATAAATCGGGCGTGCGTAATGACATGCGATTACAAGACCTCCGCTACGGCGATGGGTTTTTGAGAGTTGCAGGCGCCGCGATGACCGCACCCTGACTTGGACTGGCCCTGCCTCGCACCAATCCACCTGCGGCTATGGCCGCGATCATGCGAGGCCCGAAAATTACACGACCTGTACACGTCCGCCGAACCCGGAACGCAACAGAGCTTCGTGGGCATCCCGATCCGGGTCGTAGCAGCAGTCCTGGACCAAACGCACGTCGTAGTCCGCATCACTAGCCCAGGCGACGCTTGAAAGAACAACGCCGGTGGTGCTTATCCCGGCCATGACAAGCGTGCTTACGCCGCGCGTCCGAAGGTCGGCGTCGAGCGCCGTGCCATAAAAGACGCTGGCTCGCGGACATGCATAGAAAAGGTCGCCCCGTTCGATCGCAAGCCCTTCGACGGGCAGACCGGTGCGAAATCGTCCGCTCGGGAGATACGGTGAGATTTGGCGATTCGTCGCCGGCGGCGCATGTTCATACTCTTCGCCGAGCGAAAAGTTGGGGAACAGCACGGGCCGGCCGCGCAAGGCGTGCTGGCAGCCGTGCAGACCCTGCGTGAGATGAACGCCGACAACCTGCGCAAGGTGCCGGCCGATGCACCCACGGCCTTCATCAAGCCGCGCTGGAAGCCGCTGGTGATCACCCCGGAAGGCCTCGACC
>NZ_JAGKRI010000094.1:0-16265 GCF_017939255.1 Aeromonas sp. Prich7-2 | reverse complement strand
CACTGAAGGGAGAATCGATGAGAAAGAGGAGAAGTGAGTTGACCCAATCTGAACACTCGAGTTAGAAACGGGGTGACGTGAGCGCGTTAAGGATCAGGGTGTTCACGTTGGCCGGAATGGCTGTTCAACTTCGCCGGAATACGCATCTCTTTGACTTCATCCGATGCAGCGAATCGAACGAATATTTTTTACATATAAAAATCAATTAAGTAACAGCATGAGTTTTAGTGATATTACCTGTTTGTCGCGTAAAAATGATGTACATATTCTAAACAGATATAAAAAAGGGCCCTTAATGGGCCCCTTTCTATCGAGTTGTACCGCTTATGCCAGTGGAAATGCAGGGTGAACGAACCCCTGATAACCATCGATATGCAAACTGGACAACAATTCAACCTGCCGTTTATCTTCCACCCGGGTGGCGATGGTCGTGACACCCGCGTTGTGGGCAGCCCGACAGACAGCCGCCAGGAAGGAGGTATCGGCGCCTGGTTCCATGACCTGGCTGGTATACCCGTGGTCCACCTTGACATAAGCGGGGGTCAGCTCTTCCAGATAGCCGAGGGACTGGAAGTGCCGGCCATAGTGATCGACCCCCCACAAGAAGCCGTGCTCTCGCAACAGCTCAACCAGATGAGTCACATACTCTTTGTGTTTCATGATGGCCGCTTCCGGGATCTCGAACAGCAGTCGCTCCTTCAGCTCCACGTTCAGCGACAAATAGCCTCTGAGCCATGTCAGGAACTCATCCGAACAGAGAGAACCCGCCGTGATATTGACTGCCAACACCAATTCCGGTTGCTGCTTGAACAAGGGGACGCAGGCTTCTAGCACCGCCTTGTCAAACTCGGCCCCCATCTTGAACTGCTCGATCGCAGGCAAGAACTGCCCTGCGAAGTAATCCGTTCCATCTCGCGAGATGGCCGCGAACAACTCGGCATGCAGGCGGGTACCATCATCGAAGCGGCACGCAGGCTGTGCCTTGAAGCGCCAGAGATGTCTGGCAATGGCATCCTGCACCAGGTCTCGCCAGGCAAGGCGTCCCATCAGTCCCTGCTCATTGCCGCCTTCCATCACGACGGCACCGCGCCGCTCATTGCGCGCTTTGCCAAGGGCGTTATCCGCCTTCGTCAGCAGCGCCGAGAGATCGTCATTGCCATCACGGCCAGCGATGCCGACGACGGACAGCGCTCCGCTTTCTCCCATGGGATTGACAACCAGATCGGCGATACGGCTGTTGATGAGCTCCGCCAGCTCCTTGAGCTGAGACAGATCATCGGTGGGGCAGAGCAAGGCATACTCCGTCGCCGAGATCCGGGCCAGCGCCGCGCCATCCCAGCCATCCAGCAGTTCCCTGAGCACCTGTGCAATGGATTTGACCATGTTGTCCCTTGCAGCAAAGCCCTCTTCCCGATAGAGATCGTCCAGCATGTCGACGGCCACCAGCATGACCCCGCCCTGCCCGGCCTCCGCAATCCAGGCATTGACCTGCCCGACGAAGTAAGAGCGGTTGCCAAGCCCGGAGACGGCATCCACATAGACGCGGGCTCGCAGATTCTCGGCCTCGTCGGCCTGCTCTTTGAACTGCACGGCAAGCTTGCTGGAAAGGGTATTGATGGCCTGTACCACTTGCCGCAGCTCGCGGGTCTTGGGCTCGGGAATGGCGTGGCCGAAATGGTGCAGCTCGATTTCAACCGCCTGATCGCAAATCAGCTTGAGCGGTTTGAGCAGATAATTGAGCGCCCGCATCAGCAAGAGAGTGGTGACGAGAAAACCGACCAGGAACCAGGTGGCCAGTTCGCTCATTCCTTTCCAAAGCTCGTAGTAGGCTTGTCCAGGGTGGCCGACGACCTTCAGCTTGCCCAGTTGCAGCCAACCCGACGTCAAAATCGATTCATTGGCCACTTCAGGGAACAGATCCAGCCCAATGAACCACTGTGGGACCCCTTCGATATGGCTGCTGTTCTCCAGCTCGATGACATCCTTGGAGGCCAGCAGATCGAGACGAACCAGCTTGTAGTAACCCCCGTCGAACACCGCCTTGATCACGGATTCGGCACTGACCTTGTCGCCGTTCTCCAGATAGGGGGTCAGCGCCAGACCCAGTGCGGTGGACGTATTGATGACGGTGGTCTCCTGCTGCTGCGCCAGGTAGTTGCGGGTCGAATTGAATTGCACCCAATAGGTGGCGGCAAACAGCAATCCGAACAGCAGCAGCATGGTTGCCAATAGTTGTCTGTAGAGCGTCATAGGTTAATCATCCAAATTGACCGCAGGCCGAGCCAATCGCCCCGATGTCATGCGATTGCGTAAGTCTGTCCATAATCCCAAGCGGGATGATTGCCCGGCCAGTTCCCCTTGACCACGCGCCTTCATCAGCCACAAGTGACTACCGTTAAAACTGTAAATTGGCAACAAATCCGCCCGTTGGGTCGCCGGGCGAATTGATCCGACAAGATTGTCCAGAATCAGGGGTACTGCCGCAGGCGTCTCATAGTAGGCAACGACCATATGAAACTGGTTATAATCCAATGCCTTGACATATACCATTCGCATTTTTTCATCAGGGATGCCAAGTTCCAGCAAGGTAAAATACTTGGAAATGCTGAAGTCTTCACAATCTCCCCCCGCTGCGCCCAGAAATTCCAGCGGTGTCGCCCAATAATCCTTCTTGTGCCACAACTTGATGTCATCGATGAAACGCATCTGGTTGAAGAACTGGTTCACCTTCTCCAGCTTCTGCCGATCCGTCAGCCCCGCCGCCTTGTTCTGCATTGCCAAAGTGCGCCAGCTGGTGACCCGTTTGCCGGCCCTGGGGCCATAGGTCTCCTCAGCGCGCTTGACCAGTTTCATATCCTCCGGTGAGAGAGGCTGGCTGGCGCTGAGCAGCAGGGGGATCGCCAGCAGGACCAGCCACAGCAGGCGAACCCGCAAGGGCGCACGTGCACCTGCGAGGGCTCGATCCCCATCACGTCGGCTCCAGCCTGTCGATGCCACCTCTTTCTGTGTCATGACGCCGCCATCATCCCCTGACCGCCGGACGCATAAAAGAATGACTGCAGCACGCTGCAGCCATTCCCCTTGCCTGATATGACATCAGTGGCAGGGCCATCAGTTGTTGTTGGCCTGCCATTCAGCCGGTTGCTGCACATTCAGGGCATTGAGCAGACCACCGGTGGCATTGAGGATACGATATTCCGCCAACAGGGAGTCGTACTCGGCCGTAATGTAACTGCGGCGAGCCTCGAACAGTTCGTTCTCCGTGTTCAGCACGTCCAGCAAGGTCCGTTGGCCCAGGCCGAATTGCTTCTTGTAGGCCTGTACGGTGTCATAGCTGGCGTCCACGTGCTCTTTGAGGAAGACTTTTTGCTTGGCCAGCGACTCTTTGGCGTTCCAGGCGAGGCGGGTCCCCTCTTCCACCTGACGGAAGGCATTCATGTGAATGTCTTTGGCCTGGGAATAGAGCGCTGAGGTTGCCTTGCTTTCTGCCAGATCGGACCCACCGCGGAACAGGTTGTAACGCATCCGGACCATGGCGGTGAGATCGTCGTTACGGCCTTTGACCGCATCGATGTCCTCGTTCCAGTTCTGATCCACTTCAAAGGCTACGTTCGGGTAGAACCCGGACTTGGAGCCTTCATGCTGGTACTTCGCCTCTTCGATGTCCTGCAGGGATTACAGCAGGGTCGGGTGAACCTCTGTTGCCGTCTTCAGCGCATCTTCCAGCGTTGCGGGCAGGAGTTGGGTGTTCGGTACGGGCTGAACGAGATCCTTGGGCACTTCATTGACGACACGGATGAACTCACTCTCGGCATCCCGATAGTTGTTCTCCGCCGCCGCCTGATTGGAGTAAGCCCGAGCCACACGACCGTCGATCTGGGTCTGGTCAGCGGTCGACCCCAGACCGGAGTCGGTCCGTTTCTGGATGTCACTGCGGATCTGTTCGTGGGTTTCAAGGTTCTGCTTGGACAGCTCCAGGATCTCCTGCTGACGCAGCATGTTGAGATAGACCTCGGCCACGCGCAGGGCCGTGTTCTCCGCCTCGGAGATCATCGCCAGGCGCTGGGCCTGGGCGGCGGCATCGGTCCGTGCCACGTTGCTGCTGACATCAAAGCCGTCAAACAGCATCTGGCGAAGGCTGATCCCGGCCTCCTTGCGCGTCATGGAGTCATCGATCGTCTGTGAATTGGGACCACTGGTCGAGGGACTGTCAGTCTTCTCGTAACCGACGCCACCACGCAGATCAATGGTGGGGTAATAGCCGCCCTTGGCTCCATCATGCTGATACAGTCGTGCCTGATAGAGATCAAAAGCTTCCTTGATTTTCGGATGGGTAGCCAGTGACTGCGCCACTGACTGTTCCAGCGTCTGTGCCTGGCTCAGGCCCGGGAACAGTATGGTGCCACTAACCAGCATGGCAACAATCGTCTTCTTCATGGTATCTCCAGTCATGTTGTTTTTAGATTGTTGGCTTATCGTTCTCTCAGTGCCGACTGCTTAGCCCTCAAGATGGGTTTCAGCAAGTAGTCTAGGACACTTTTTTTACCAGTAATAATATCTGCACTGGCTAACATACCGGGGATGATGGGAAGTGCGTTAAGCTCATCGCCCAGATAACTCTTCTCGGTTCGTACTCGCACCAGATAGAAGGAATTGCCCTCCTCATCCTGGATTGAGTCGGCACTTATCTGTTCAACCTTGCCATGTAAACCTCCATAAATAGTGAAATCATAGGCAGTTATCTTGACCACGGCCTCCAGTCCGGGTCTGAGGAACGCGATGTCCTTGGGCGACACCTTGGCTTCAACCAGCAGGGTGTCTTCCAGCGGCACTATCTCCATCAGGTCCATGCCCGGCTGAACGACCCCACCCAGCGTATTAATCTTGAGCTTCTTGATGGTCCCCTTGAGAGGCGCGATCACACTGGTACGATCGACCCTGTCCCGCAGACCGACCTGGCCCTCTGACAACTGGCTCAACTTGCCTTGACGTTCGTTCAGCTCGGTCTGGGAGTCCGCCCGGAATTTCAGGGCGATATCATTTCGCTTCGAGATGGTCTCCCGCAGTACCGAGTTGAGCTTGGGCACCAGCAGGCGGTTCGCCTCCAGCTCCCCTTGCATTTCGTTGACCTGCCGCTCCAGTTTAATTAGCTCCACTTGAGGAACTATACCCTCTTTTGCGAGAGGACGGCTGATGTTCAGCTCCTGACGAGCCAGATCAACGCTGCGGCCCACGGTCCGGATCTTGGCATTGAGCTCTATGGTCTCCTGCTCTTTCTGCTCGATCTGCTGTCCCAGGATGTAAAGCTGGTTCTTGAGGTTGTTTAACCGCGCCTCCTGCACCGATCTTTCACGGGCGGCATATTCGGCAAATACATTCTCGTACCCTTCGGGGAACTCGATGGCCTGTTTGTCGATGGCTACCTGTTCACGCCAGCCCAGATTGGGCTCGTTCTTGACCACTACGCTGCGAATTTCGGCGCGCAGGCGGGCAATATCCCCCTTGAGGGTGACCAGCTCCTGCTCCCGTTCGCGAAAATCCGACTTGAAGCGAGTATCGTCGATGCGCAGCAGTGGCTGTCCCTTCTCGACGATGTCCCCCTCCTTGACGAAGATCTCCTTGACGATCCCCCCTTCCAGGTTCTGGATCACCTGCAACTGGCGCGACGGTATCACCTTGCCCTGGCCGACTGTCACTTCATCCAGCTCTGCCCAGGCGGCCCAGACGATGGCGCTGACAAAAAACAGGAAGCAGGCCCAGAGCAGGACTCTGGCACGGGTGGGTGTCGTCAGCAGCACGGCGGCGGCACCGTCATCCACGTACTCGAGATGCTCGGGTGCAGGCAAGACCGTATCTGAGGGCGTTTTCTTGAACCAGTGGTTAGCCATTCGCCGTCTCCTGCACCCGCACTTTGCCTTCCTTCAATTGCTGCAACACCACCTCTTTGGGACCGTCCGCCACTATCTTCCCCTGCTCCACGACGATGACCCGGGAAGCGACATCCAGCATGGAGGTCTTGTGGGTGATGAGGATAAGGGTGGTTTCGGGGCCGAGCCGCGCCAGCTCCTGCTTCACGTGCATCTCTGACTGGTTGTCCATGTTGGAGGTCGGCTCGTCCATCACCAGAATGGGGGGATCGTTGAGCAGGGCGCGAGCCAGCAGGATGGACTGACGCTGGCCACCGGAGAGCTGACGTCCCCCTTCGCCAATCTGTCTGTCGAGACCGTTGGGATCCCGGTTGGTAAAGTTGGTGACCCCGGCCCGCTTGGCGGCGCGCAAGACACGGGCATCGTCCACCAGGGGATTACCCAGCATGATGTTGTCCCGCACGGAACCAAAGAAGAGGGTCACATCTTGCGGCACACAGCCGATGTTGCGGCGAATGATGGTCGGCGGCAGTTGGTCCAGCTCAAAGCCATCCAGACGCACCAGGCCGTCAGTCGGGCGATAGAGACCCATCAGCAATTTCTCCAGCGTGGTTTTACCTGCACCGATCCGCCCGATGATGGCCACCTTCTCACCCGGCTCGATGCGCAGGTTGATGTTGTGCAGGGTGCTGCTCTCCATGCCCGGATACTTGAAGGAGACATTTTCAAACTCGATGCGCCCCTGGATGAGCGGATGGTGGATGTACTGCCTGCCCTCCTCCTGCTCACCCGGCGTCATCATGATCTTCTCCAGGATCTCGAGCGCCGACTTGGCCTGGTTGTAGCGGGTGGAGAGTACCGAGAGCTGCACCATGGGGGCGATAGCCCGGCTCGACAGCATCACGGCCGCTATCATGCCCCCCATGGTCACCAACCCTTCCGAGATCTGGTAGACACCGACGATCACCAGTCCCACTGTCACCACCTGCTGGATGTAGCTCGCCAGAGAAGACATGGAGTTGGTGATGCGCCGGGTTTGCACGCCCCAGGTCGAGATGTGGGACACCGCCTGCTCCCAGCGGTGCTGGAACATGCTCTCGGCCCCGAAAATCTTCACTGTCTCAAGGCCCGAGATGCTTTCGATCAGATTGGCGTTCTTCTGGGAGGCGAGCCGGGAGCCCTCCTCGATGGATTGCTTCAGCGGTGCCTGAATGTAGAAGCTGTAGGCCACCAGGATCAGGATGGCGATGATGGGCACCACCACCATCACACCGGCGAAAATCCAGATGATGAAGAGGAAGAAGATGGCAAACGGCAGATCGATCAGGGTGGAGACGGTGGCCGACGTGAAAAACTCGCGCACCGATTCAAACTCCTGCAAGTGCTTGGCAAAGGCACCGGTCGACGCAGGCCTGGACTCCATCTTCATGCCCATCACCTTGGCAAAGATTTTGGCCGACAACAGCACGTCGGATTTCTTGCCTGCAATATCGATGAAGTAGCTGCGCAGCTGGCGCATCACGAAGTCGAAGGTGAACACCACCATGGCTCCAACCGCCAGCACCCAGAGGGAGTCGAATGCCAGGTTGGGCACAATCTTGTCATAGACGTTCATGGTGAACAGGGGGCTGGCGATGGCAAACAGGTTGATGAGGATCGAGGCCACCAGCACATCCCGATAGATACCGCGGGACTCGAACAAGGTGCTCCAGAACCAGTGACCATCACGGGTCTCCAGCACTTTGGGCGAGCGCTCATCAAATTTGAACTGCCGCTTGACGTAGAACAGACGACCATTGTACTCGTCACCCAGCTGGGCAAGACTGACCCATTGAGCCGCGTCTCCGGCCTGGGGAAAGATGACCCTCGCCTGGGTCCGTTCTTCATTCCATTCAAGCAAGATGCAGGCGCCGCCATTACGCGTCTGCAAGACGCAGGGCAGCAGCAGGGAGGAGATCTGTTCAAGGGGCTGGATCACTTCGCGGGCAGAGAGACCACCCCGCTCGGCGGCACGACTGAAGAGCGCCGTGCTGAGACGCCCGGAGACCAGTGGCAAGCCGGTGGTGAGAGCATCCTGACTGTTGGGCACCCCGTAAAAGCGGGTCAAAAAGACCAGGCACTCCAACAGTTCATCTATATGGCTGGTTTCTGCTTGCATAGCATCCCATCAAACATGATTCAGAAGGTTGTCTCGGGGCCGAATATCCAAAGCCCGGCGGCGATCCGGAAAAACAGAACAGACCTCGCCACCCAGACCCACAACCCGATTAGCGCACAGAGCCGGGACACTGCATGTCTCGCCTCCCTCACAGATTTTCATGCCGGAAACGGAGGGGACATACCAGGCACCTGGTGTTGCCAAGAAATATGCCACCCGGTTCGAAGAGACACCGCCCGGTATACAAACTGCAAAGAGTTATTGATAACTATATCTTTTTTCAAGCCGACCATCTTATCAAGGTGACTTGAACGAAACTATACTCCAAAGACTGAATTTCATCTAATAACCCACTGTTTTTTGACGAAATTAGAGTTGGCACTCGCCCGTGGAAGGGAGAGAAAAAGGGCGTCCCAGGCAGTGCCCCTGAGGGCCTGAGCGTGCCAGCGCCGCGGCAATGGCGGTCATGGCGCTCCAGCGATTCTCGCACCAGGCGGGGGCCAGCAGGGTCGGGCGGCGCGCCGACGCCGAGACCCTGTGATAGACCACCTCGGGAGGCGTGTACTGGATCATGGCGACCGCCGCCGCCACATACTGCTCCATCGTCAACACATCCAGCCGTCCCGCCTGCCACGCCTTGCCAAGGGTGCTCCCCTCCACCACATGCAGTGGGTGAAGCTTGATCCCCTCGACGCCGGTCTCCACGACACGGTGCAGGGTTTCCAGGCTGTCCATCGGCGCCTCGCCGGGCAGGCCGACGATGAGGTGTGCACACACCTTGATGCCCCGCAGATGGGCTCTGGTTACAGCGTCAACATAGGCGGCATAGCCGTGGCCCCGATTGATGCGTTGCAACGTCTTGTCGTTGGCGCTCTGCAGCCCGAGCTCCAGCCACACCTCGTAGCCGCGGGCCTGATAACCTGCCAGCAGATCCAGCACCGCATCGGGTACACAATCAGGGCGAGTTCCGACGCAGAGCCCCACCATGTCGCTCACCGACAAGGCTTCTTCATACATGCGCTGAAGGTACTCCACTTCGGCATAGGTGCTGGTATAGGCCTGAAAGTAGGCCAGATAGCGCCTGGCCCGGGTCACCTCGTCCCGGCGTGCCAGCAGTTGCTGCACCACGGAGAGTTGCTGGGCCGACTCGTCGGCAAAGGAGGAGACATTGCAGAAAGTGCAGCCACCCCGGCCCAGGGTGCCGTCCCGGTTGGGGCAGGTAAAGGCCCCATGGATGGAGAGCTTGTGGATCTTCTGGCCGTGGCGCAGCTTGAGATCCTGGCCAAATGTATTGATGAGTTCGTGTAACTGCATGACACCTCCGAAATGAGGTGTCATTCTAGCGACGCAGCCCGGCGGGCAGGCTGCGCTGGATCAATCCCGCTCTCTACCCAAAAATCATATAAATATTCACGTTAGATGCGATAAATACCCAACAGTCAGCATTCACGGTCACTTTTGACAACCTGTCACTCCTGCCACCTGGAGAAAAGTGTCATAACCTCTCGCCCATAACCGGCTGTAACTACTGAAAAAATCCTGTTTAGTCTGCTTATGGACAAATGCAAGACGCAGGATCCTGAAATGTGATCCCCGCCAAGCACACCAGAGATGACTTTGTAAAATTACTACAGTTTCCCGCCACCATGCAGTCAACCACTAAATCGTCCATAAACAGAATATAAATCCAACAAATAAATAAAAGTCAGTCATAAATACACAAAAATGCTGATTGAGTCTCAAAAACCCACATTTTGTTATGGTGATGTAACATTGCAAACAAGCGGGATGTCCAATTGACCTTGCCCGAAAATCCCATTAGTTTGGAGATTCGCCACCTCAGGCGGACGGAACCACAAGAGCCAATCGCAATTTATGCAGTCTGTTGATGACAGTGCGATGGAAGGCCGAGCAAGGGAGAAATGCAATGTCACTATATGATCCAAAGCTGGAGAGGGATAACTGTGGCTTCGGCCTGTTGGCCCACATGGAAGGGGAAGCCAGCCACAAGCTTGTCCGTCTCGCGATGTCAGCCTTGGCTCGCATGCAGCACCGCGGCGGTATCTCCGCTGATGGTAAGACCGGCGACGGCTGCGGCCTGTTGCTGCAAAAACCCGACAGCTTCTTTAGAGCGGTCGCCGAAGAGAAGGGATGGCACCTGGGCCGCAACTACGCGGTCGGTATGCTGTTTCTCAACCCGGACCCCGTATTGGCCCAGGCAACTCGCGACATCATCGACGAGGAGCTGGAAAGAGAGACCCTGAGTCTGGTCGGCTGGCGCAAGGTGCCCATCGATACCAATGTACTCGGTTCCATCGCCAAGGCGTCCCTGCCCAGTATTGAACAGGTCTTTGTCAACGCGCCCCCGGGCTGGGTCGACAAGGATCTCGAGCGCCGCCTCTATATCGTGCGCCGCCGCATCGAGAAACGCATCAGCGACGACTACTTCTATGTGGTCAGCCTTTCCAACCTGGTCACCGTCTACAAGGGACTGTGCATGCCGGTGGATTTGCCGCGCTTCTATCTGGATCTGGCCGACATCCGCATGCAGGCCGCCATTTGCGTGTTCCACCAGCGTTTCTCCACCAACACCAGCCCGCGCTGGCCGCTAGCGCAGCCGTTCCGCTACCTCGCCCACAACGGCGAGATCAACACCATTGCCGGCAACCGCCAGTGGGCCAAGGCGCGCAGCTACAAGTTCGCCACCCCGCTGATCCCGGATCTGCAAGAGGCCGCCCCCTTCGTCAACACCACGGGGTCGGACTCCTCCAGCCTCGACAACATGCTGGATCTCTTCCTGGCCGGCGGCATGGACCTGTTCCGTGCCATGCGCCTGCTGATCCCGCCTGCGTGGCAGAAGCACCCGAACATGGATGACGACCTGCGCGCCTTCTACGACTTCAACTCCATGCACATGGAGCCCTGGGACGGCCCGGCCGGCATCGTCATGACCGACGGTCGCTACGCCACCTGCGCACTCGACAGAAACGGTCTGCGTCCGGCACGTTACGTCATCACCAAGGACAAGTTCATCACGCTGGCCTCCGAAGTGGGCACCTGGGACTACACCCCGGACGAAGTGCTGGAGAAGGGCCGTGTCGGCCCGGGGGAGCTGTTCGTGGTCGATACCAGCAACGGCAAGATCTGGACCAGCTTCGAAATTGACGACGATCTCAAGAGCCGTCACACCTACAAGCAGTGGATGGACAAGCACTGCAAGCGCCTGGTGCCCTTCGAGCAGATGGACGATGCCAGCACGGGATCGCGGGAATTCCCGGATGACCGGCTCAAGACTTACCAGAAGCTGTTCGGCTACTCCTTTGAAGAGCTGGATCAGGTGATCCGCGTGCTCGGCGAGAACGGCCAGGAGGCGGTGGGCTCCATGGGGGATGACACCCCGATGGCGGTGCTCTCCTCCAGCCAGCGAACCCTGTACGACTACTTCCGCCAGATGTTCGCCCAGGTGACCAACCCGCCCATCGATCCCCTGCGGGAAAATCACGTCATGTCCCTGGCCACCTGTATCGGCCGCGAACAGAACGTGTTCAACGAGACCTTCGGCCACGCCCACCGGGTGCTGTTCCAGTCGCCGATCCTGCTCTACTCCGACTTCCATCAGTTGCTGGCCCTGGAGGGGGAACACTACCGCCATGCGGTGCTGAGCCTCAACTACCTGCCCGAAGAGGGGCTGCAAGCCGCCCTCGAGCGCCTCTGCCACGAGGCAGCTGAAGCGGCCCGCAGCGGCGCGGTGCTGCTGGTATTGTCAGACCGGGACATCAGCCCGGACACCCTGCCCATCCCGGCCGCCATGGCGGTGGGGGCGGTGCAGCGTACCCTGGTGGACAACAACCTGCGCTGCGACGCCAATATCCTGGTGGAGACCGCGAGCGTGCGCGACCCGCACCACTTCGCCGTGCTGCTGGGCTTTGGCGCCACCGCCATCTACCCCTATCTCGCCTACGAGACCCTCGCCAAGCAGGTAGAAGAAGGCGTGCTCAAGATGAGCCTGCGCCAGGCCATGCTCAACTACCGCAACGGCATCAACAAGGGCCTCTACAAGGTGATGTCCAAGATGGGCATCAGCACGGTGGCAAGCTACCGCTGCTCCCAGCTGTTTGAGGCGGTGGGCCTCTCCAAGGCTGTTGTCGAACTCTGCTTCCGCGGCGTATCGAGCCGCATCCAGGGTGCCGACTTTGCCGACATCCAGCAGGATCAGATCAATCTGTCCCGTCTGGCCTGGCTCGGCCGCAAGCCGCTGACCCAGGGCGGCCTCTTGAAATTCGTCCACGGTGGCGAGTACCACACCTACAACCCGGACGTGGTGCAGACCCTGCAAGTGGCGGTGCGCTCCGGCAACTACGCCGATTACAAGGAGTATGCCCGTCTGGTGAACGAGCGGCCGGTCGCCACCTTGCGGGATCTGCTGTCGCTCAAACAGGGCACCACCCCGGTTGCGCTGGATCAGGTGGAGCCAGCCGCCAGGCTGTTCCCCCGCTTCGACTCCGCGGCCATGTCCATCGGCGCCCTCGGCCCTGAAGCCCACGAGGCCCTGGCCATCGCCATGAACCGCCTCGGCGGTCAGAGCAACTCCGGCGAAGGCGGTGAAGATCCCAAGCGTTTTGGTACCGAGAAGAACTCTCGCATCAAGCAGGTGGCTTCCGGTCGCTTTGGCGTCACCCCTCACTACCTGATGAACGCGGACGTGGTGCAGATCAAGGTCGCCCAGGGTGCCAAGCCCGGTGAAGGGGGCCAGCTGCCCGGTGATAAGGTCACCGCGCAAATCGCCCAGCTGCGCTACTCCGTGCCCGGCGTGACCCTGATCTCCCCGCCGCCCCACCACGACATCTACTCCATCGAGGATCTGGCCCAGCTCATCTTCGACATCAAGCAGATCAACCCGAACTGCCTGGTGTCGGTGAAACTGGTGTCCGAACCTGGCGTCGGCACCATCGCCTGTGGCGTGGCCAAGGCCTATGCTGACTTCATTACCGTCTCCGGCTACGACGGCGGCACTGGCGCCAGCCCGCTCACCTCGGTCAAATACGCCGGCTCCCCCTGGGAGCTGGGCCTGGCCGAAACCCAGCAAGCCCTGGTGGCCAACGGCCTGCGCCACAAGGTGCGTCTGCAGGTGGATGGCGGCCTCAAGACGGGTCTGGACATCATCAAGGCGGCCATCCTCGGCGCCGAGAGCTTTGGCTTCGGTACCGGCCCCATGGTGGCGCTCGGTTGCAAATACCTGCGTATCTGCCACCTGAACAACTGCGCCACCGGCGTCGCCACCCAGGATGAGAAGCTGCGCCGCGAACACTTCACCGGCCTGCCGGAGATGGTGATGAACTACTTCAAGTTCATCGCCGAGGAGACGCGCGAGCTGATGGCCGAGCTTGGCGTCACCCAGCTCACCGACCTCATCGGTCGTACCGACCTGCTGGAAGCCCTGCCCGGCCTCACCGCCCGTCAGGCCAAGCTGGACTTGTCCGGCATCCTGGCGGCCCCGGTTGCACCGGCAGGCTCCAGTCTGTTCAGCCAGCAGCACAACCCCACCTTCGACAAGGGGCCCTTGAACCTCAAGATGGTGGAAGACCTGCTGGATGCGGTGGAAAACATGAGTGGCGGCGAGTTCCGCTACGACATCCGCAACACCGACCGCTCCGTGGGTGCGCGTCTGTCCGGCGAAATCGTCAAGCGCCACGGCAACCAGGGCATGGCGGCCGATCCGGTCAAGGTGCACTTCAACGGCACCGCCGGCCAGAGCTTCGGCGTCTGGAACGCCGGTGGCCTTGAGATGATCCTCACCGGGGATGCCAACGACTACGTGGGCAAGGGGATGACCGGCGGCAAGCTGGTGATCAAACCCCACGTCGGCGTGGCGTTCAAATCCCACGAGGCGGCCATCATCGGCAACACCTGCCTCTATGGCGCCACCGGCGGCAAGCTCTATGCCGCAGGGACCGCAGGCGAGCGGTTCGCGGTGCGCAACTCAGGGGCCTTGGCGGTGGTCGAGGGGATTGGCGACAACGGCTGTGAATACATGACAGGCGGCATCGTCACCGTGCTCGGCAAGACCGGTGTCAACTTCGCGGCGGGCATGACAGGCGGTTTTGCCTACGTGCTCGACGAGTGCGGCAACTTTGCCAAGCGCACCAACCCCGAGCTGGTCGAACTGCTGGAGGTGGCGGATCTGGCCATCCACCAGGAGCACCTGCGCGGTATCATCACGGCGCACCTCAACGAGACAGGCAGCTCGCGTGCCGAGGAGATCCTGGCCAACTTCGACTCCTATGTGCCCAAGTTCAGGCTGATCAAACCCAAGTCCAGCGACGTCAAATCGCTGCTTGGCCACACCAGCCGTTCCAGTGCAGAACTCAGAATCCAGGCGCAATAAGGAGGGAACCCTATGAGCCAGAACGTATTCCAGTTTATCGATGTCCAGCGGGTCGACCCGCCCAAGAAGCCGCTCAAGATCCGCAAGATCCAGTTCGTGGAGATCTACGAGCCCTTCAACCAGGCCCAGGTCGGCATGCAGGCAGATCGCTGCCTCGACTGCGGCAACCCCTATTGCGAGTGGAAGTGCCCGGTACACAACTACATCCCCAACTGGCTGAAGCTGGCCAACGAGGGACGCATTCTGGAGGCGGTGGAGCTCTCCCACCAGACCAACAGCCTGCCGGAGGTATGTGGCCGCGTTTGCCCGCAAGACAGACTGTGTGAGGGTGCCTGCACCCTCAACGACAGATTCGGCGCCGTGACCATCGGCAACATCGAAAAATACATCACCGACAAGGCGTTCGAGATGGGCTGGCGCCCGGATCTCTCCAAGGTGGTCAAGACAGGCAAGCGGGTCGCCGTCATTGGCGCGGGCCCAGCTGGCCTTGCCTGTGCCGACGTGCTGGCACGCAATGGCGTCACCCCTGTGGTGTTCGACAAGTACCCGGAGATCGGCGGCCTGCTCACCTTCGGTATCCCCTCCTTCAAGCTGGAGAAAGAGGTGATGCAGCGCCGCCGCGAGATCTTCGAGGGGATGGGGGTGGAGTTTCGCCTCGAGACCGAAGTGGGCCGTGACGTCACCTTCGCCGACCTGCTCGGCGAGTTCGATGCGGTCTTCCTCGGGGTCGGCACCTACAAGTACATGAAGGGCGGCTTTGCCAACGAAGAGGCGCCGGGGGTCTATGACGCCCTGCCCTACCTCATCTCCAACGCCAATCGCTTGCTGGGCTTTGAGAAGGCGCAAGCCGATTACATCGACTTCGCCGGCAAGCAGGTAGTGGTGCTGGGGGGCGGCGACACCGCCATGGACTGCGTGCGCACCGCCATCCGCCAGGGGGCCGATCGGGTGATCTGCGCCTACCGCCGGGATGCCGAGAACATGCCGGGCTCCAAGCGGGAGGTGAAAAACGCCCAGGAGGAAGGGGTGGAATTCATGTTCAACCTGCAACCTGTCGGGGTCGAACTGGACGCTCACGGCCGCACCTGCGGCATCAAGGTGGTGAGCACAGAGCTCGGCGCCCCCGATGCCAATGGCCGCCGCAATCCGGTAGTCATTGAAGGCTCCGAGCAGGTGCTGCCCGCCGATGCGGTGGTGATGGCGTTCGGCTTCCAGCCCAACCCCCAACCCTGGATGGCAGAGCACGGCGTCGAGCTCGACGGCCGGGATCGCATCAAGGCGCCCGAGAAGGCCGAGTACGCCTTCCAGACCAGCAACCCCAAGGTGTTCGCCGGTGGTGACGCGGTGCGCGGCTCGGATCTGGTGGTGACCGCCATCTATGAGGGTCGCAAGGCGGCCGAAGGGATCATGGACTACCTGGCCGTGTGATCTGCCGCCATAACCAAGCAGCCATGCAAACAGCCCCGCTCGTGCGGGGCTGTTTTTTTATCTCGCTCTCAATCCGCCAGAACCGGCTAGATGCTCCAGCTCTCCGGCAAAGTGGAAGTTGACAGACAGGGTGCTGGTAAACTGGTTGTCGCCAAACACACCACCACCATCACCCTGCTGTCGCCGTGCATCATATTGATATTGCCTCCTTCTGGCCAGGTTATACCGTCATCGCCCAAGCGCTTTCTGCCAACCATCACACCCTGTTTACCCTTGAGCCCCGCGCCGACTTCTTGCCCCGTTGTCGCCGATGCCTGCAACCCACGCCATTGATCCACGACCAACGTATCCGCCGGGTGCGTGAGCGAGACCTATTTGACCGACAAGTCTGGTTACAACTGCCTGTTCGCCGCGTCGACTGTCTGCG
>NZ_JAGKRI010000093.1:0-14884 GCF_017939255.1 Aeromonas sp. Prich7-2 | reverse complement strand
TATAACCTGGCCAGAAGGAGGCAATATCAATATGATGCACGGCGACAGCAGGGTGATGGTGGTGGTGTGTTTGGAGACAGCCAGTTTACCAGCACCCTGTCTGTCAACTTCCACTTCCCCAAGATCCCGCGAAGAACCTTTTTTTTGGCTGAATATGCTGGCTTGATGTTTTCTGGTGGTGGCAATGGGAGGTGGTTTTTAACAGAGTGGGTGTTGTTGCTGCTTTTTACTGTGCTAGCGGTTCAAACAACCAAAAGAGTTCGCCGCCCGGGCCTCCCATCGGGCTGCCCGGGCGGCGTCAGAGCCTTGCCGCGCCGATCCCGGTCAATGCCGGCCAGAGGGGGCGCAGGCATTGACCGGGAGTGTCTCTTCCAAGCCGGTGCCCCTGATGATGGGCGGACCGGGGGATAGCGGTCAGGCCAGCGCCCGTGCCAGCAGGTGCACCGGGTGTTCGCAGCGAAACGCCGTGCTCATCTCGATCTGCCACTTGCAGGTCTCGCAGTCGGTGATGACCAGATCGGGTTTGAGCCGGTTTATCTGATCAAACAGCCCCTGACCGATGGCCTGGCTGGTGTCGTAGTTTTCCGACTTGAAGCCGTAGGTGCCGGCGATGCCGCAGCACTGGGAGTCCAGCACCGTCACCTTGACGCCGGGGATGGCCCGCAGCAGCTCGAGGGTGTAGATGACGCCCCCCATCTTCTCCAGGTGGCAGGGGGTGTGGTAGGCGATGTGCAGATTGAGGGGCTTCATGGCCGGTTTGTTGCCCCGATCGAACTCGTTCCACAGGAAGCGGGTCACCAGGGAGATGCGATCGCGCACCTTGTGGTTGTCCTGCTCCAGCAGGTGGGGATATTCGTCCCGCAGGGTGAAGCCGCAGGTGGAGGAGGTGGCCAAGAGCGGCATCTCGTTGCCGAGCAGGGTGTTCTCCAGCTGCTGGATGTTGAAAGCCGCCTGCTGCCTGGCCTTGTCCATGAAGCCGTTGGCAATCAGCGGCACGCCGCAGCACTTCTCCCGCGCAAGCAGCTGGACACCGATGTTCATGGCGTTGAGCACCTGCACCAGCTCCTTGCCGAGCTGGGGGTGGTTGTAGTTCACATAACAGCCGTGGAAGTAGGCGATCTGGCGCGCAAAGCGGGCCTGAGTCGTTTTCTGCTTCTTGTACCAGCCGCGGAAGGTGCCTTGTGAGTATTTGGGCAAGTCCCGGTGGGAGGAGACCCCCAGCGCCTTGTCCAGCACCTGCTTCATCGGCTTGAGGCCGGTGGTGAAGTTGACCACCGGGGCCATCAGGGTGGACATGCTGCCCATTAGATCCGTGTGGGAGAGCACGAACTCGCGGATCCCCGGTTTGAAGCCGCTGTACTGGTGCTTGGCCTTGGCGATGATGTCGCCGATGCGCACCCCGCTCGGGCAAGCCACTTCGCAGCGCTTGCAGTTGGTGCAGTACTTGAGGGCGCTGTCAAAGAGCTCGGGGCTCTTGATGCGCAGCCGCTCCCCATCCGGGCCCGCCTGCTTGGGGCCGGGGTAGGCCGGGTTGGCCTTGGCCACCGGGCAGTAGGCGGTACAGACGGTGCATTTGATGCACTGATCGAAAGTCTGGTTGGCATGATCCAGTAGCATGTCAGTTCTCCTCCCGTTGGGTGTGAAGGCACGGGATATGGGGCGAAATCATCATTGGGCTGAACTCAAAATGTGACCGGCGGCCTGCCAGCCGGTGGCGACCGCGACACCTGAGCCAGAGCCCTCCATGGATTGGGCATCGTCGTGGGCCAGCACGCTGTGTCGTTGGAGTGGGAATATGTGATTCATCTCAGCCCTCCGCCAGAATATGGCCAGCGGCTTGCCAGCCGGTGGCAACGGCCACGCCGGAGCCGGAACCTTCTTTAATGGGGTCATAGTGCGCCAGCACGCTGCCGGCGCCGTAGAGGTTGGTGAGGGGCCTGCCGCCGCGCAGCACCCGCAGCCGCTCGTCGGTCTTGACCCCGAAGCCCATGAAGGGGTGGTGGTCGAACAGGCGGCGGCCGGCCCAGGCGTCGCGCTCGGCAAGGCTCAGTACGTCGGCATCGAAGATGGGTTCACGAATGCCCCCGAGGCGCGACTCCAGCCCGCGGCTGAAGAAGCTGCCGGAGGCGAGCACGAAGTGGTCCGCCTCGAACAGCTGATCCTCCCCGTGCTGGCTGTGCACGCCGATGACCCGATCGCCGTCGTAACGGGCGCCCAGCACCCGCTCGCTGGTGAGGAAGGTGCCGCCAAGGGCCATGAAGCGGCGCTTGAGGGCCTCCTGCATCCGCATGCCAATAAGCGACGGCGGCATGGTGGCAACCTCCTTGATGATGCAGCCGGTGCGCTGCTCCAGCTCCGTCAGGCGCGGGCCGACCAGCCCCAGCGACAGGCAGGCGGGCAGCACCAGGTGGCGGCAGCGCGGCTCACCGCTCTCCTGCACCATGCGGCTGATCTCGCGGGCTAGATCCGTCAGCAGGTCATGCTGGCCATTGCCCTGCTTGTCAAACAGGCGGGCGATGTCGGCGGAGCGAAACTCGTGGGGATTGCGGCTGAACTCGGCCAGCTGGGGCAGCCGAATTTCCCCGGTCAGGATGCGGCAGTGGGCGAAGCGCGCGTGGGTCGCGAGATTCGCTGCCGCGAGCTCGGGGTGAAAGTCGCGAAATCCCTCCAGGGTGGCCAGCAGGATGGCGTCGGGGGCCGGTGCATCGGTCACGCAGGCGCAGGTGTCGGGGGAGAGCCAGGTGGCTTTGAGGGTGCCGATGGGGGTCAGCCGCTGGTGGTTGCGCTCCTGGCGAAACAGCGGCAAGCCCTGGGCGGCGCAGTGGCGTTGCAGATCATCGAGGCTCGCCGCGATATGGGCCAGCCCCACCTTGCTGTAGGGATGCTCGGGGTTGGCGGCCATAAAGGCGGGCAGGGCGGCGCGGGGATCTCCCTCGCTCTCCAGCAGATCCACCGAGCCGGAGGAGAAGTGCAGGGCGCTCTGGCCGGAGGCCATCAGCAGGGTCTTCTGGCCGGCCTCGGCCAGGCGCAGGGCCGCGGAGAGGCCCGCCATGCCGCCGCCGATAGCGATGCTGTCAAATTTCATGGCTGCGCTCCTTGGTGGGATTGGCGGTGCTGGCGTCTTGCGGGAAGGGGGGCTCGGCCACCAGGTGGGGGGCCGTCCACTCGCCAAGGCCGAACAGCCCCTCGTAGATCCAGTAGGTAAATTCGGCTTCGCGCAGGGCATCGCCCCACAGCACGGGGCGGGTGCCCTTGTAGCGCTCCTCCAGGAACTGGCGCAGCATGACGCAAGCCTGGCGGCCGTCGGCCTTGCCGTACTCCTGCATCAGGCCGGCGGCGCGATAGGCGCACAGCTCCCCCTGACAGGGTCCCATGCCCAGACGAGTGCGGCGGCGCAGATCCACCAGGTTGTCCACATCCAGCTCGCGCAGGGCGTATTCGATTTCACCTGCGGTCACCATCTCGCATTCGCAGATGAGGGCGTTGGCCTTGGGATTGTCGCGGAAAAAGGCGATGACCCGCTCGCCGTGACGGTACTGGGCCGAGCCTTCAGCCGGGACCGAGAGACCGGGGGCGGAGACCTTCTCCGGATCCCGCGAGCCGGGCAGGCTCAGTTCAGCGGTGCGGCACGGTTTGCTGTTGCCAAGCTTCTTGGCAAGCAAGTCGGTGGCCCATTCTGCCATCAGCCGGTAGGTCATCAGCTTGCCGCCGGTGATGGTGTTGAAGCCCTTGAGCCCGTCGCGCTCGGCGTGATCCAGCAGCACTATGCCACGGCTGATGTTGCGGCCGGACTCGTCGCCATCCACCGCCACCAGCGGGCGAACCCCGGCATAGGCGCGCAGCAATCGGGTGCGGGCCATGATGGGGGCCAGTTTTATCCCTTCGCGCAGCAGCACTTCCACCTCTTCAGGCTCGACGGTGAGCTGGTCAATCTTGTGGTAATCGATGCGACTCGAGGTGGTGCCGATGAGGGAGATGGTATCGCCCGGCACCAGGATGTCCGCGTCCGCCGGTTTGCGGCAGCGGTTGAGCACCAGCTGGTTGAGGCGGTAATCCATGATGAGCAATGAGCCCTTGGCGGGGAACATGCGGATGCCGAGGTCGGCATACTCGCAGATCTGCTGGCCCCAGATGCCGGCGGCGTTGATCACCTCCTGGCACTCCACCTCGAACGCTTCGCCGGTGCGGGTGTTGATGGCCTTGACCCCGTGCACCCTATCCTGGGTGCGCAGCAGCCCCAGCACCTTGCTGTGAGTGAAGATGCGGGCGCCGTGCTCCTTGGCGTCCAGCACGTTGGCGGCAGCCAGACGGAAGGGGTCGACCGTGCCGTCCGGCACCTGGATGGCACCGATCAGCGCCGGGTTGACGTTGGGTTCAAGGCGCAGCGCCTCGGCAGGATCCAGCTGGCGGGCGTCGATGCCCGCCAGGGCGCAGGCGTCCATGAAGGTATTTTGAAAATGGATGTCATCTTCCGGCAGGGTGATGAAGAGGCCGCCGGTGTCCTCGACACAGTGGCTGGCGATCCGCTTGAGGATGCGGTTCTCCTGAATGCATTCGCGGGCGGACTCCTGATCCGTCACCGCGTAGCGGGCGCCGGAGTGAAGCAGGCCATGGTTGCGGCCCGTGGTGCCGGCGGCGACGTCGTCCCGCTCAAGCAGGATGCAGTCGATGCCGCGCAGTGCGCAATCGCGCATGATGCCGGCGCCGGTGGCGCCACCCCCTATGATGACGACTTGTGTGGTGATTCTTTTCATTCTTGCCCGTCTCATCTCTTCCAGATAAGGCCAGTGTGGCGCCTTCACGACGTAAAATGTTTGATATGGGCCAAATTAATGTTCGTAAACGCTCATTAAGTGTGAGGCGATGAGCGAAATGTGATGAACCTCACGTCACCGTCGAGGCGGGCAGGGGAAAGCATGACGGGAGGGGAGAAGGCCAGCCCGGGGGCTGGCCAGAGGGCGGCGTGGGGGAAACCTCAGCCGCAGCACTTCTTGAACTTCTTGCCGCTGCCACAGGGGCAGGGGTCGTTTCGCCCCACCCGCAGCGGCGCCGGATCCTGCTCGCCGTCGGTGTAGACCCAGCGCCCCTGATGGCGCACGAAGCGGGATCGCTCATGGAGGCAGTGACGTTCGTCCCCTTCCAGGAACCAGGCCTTGAATTCCACCATGCCGAGGGTGTCATCGGGGCCGCCCTGGCTGGTGAGGATCTCGAGGCCATCCCAGCGGGTGTCGGTCGATGAGAGGTCGGCCGCGGTCAGCCCGTTCAGATAGTCCGGGTGCCAGCTGTGTACCAGATATTCTCCCAATCCCAGCACGAAGGCGCTGTAGCGGGATCGCATCAGCTGCTCCGGGGTGGCGGCGGGCTGACCTGCGTGGAGTACACCGCAGCACTTGGCAAGAAAAAGAGAGGAACCGCAAGGACATAGGTTCATGAGTCAGCTCATCTGGTCGATAATTAAAGGTGGCGGGATTGTAGCGAACGCACTTCCCTTTCGGCCAGCTTCCCATGCCGTTTAGGCAGACATCATGCAGCAATGAACACAGCACAAAGGGTGACACAATGACACTTAAGCAGAAGATCCTGTTACTGGGGGCCATCCCCGTGCTGCTGATGGCCCTGGTGGTCAATCTCAGCAACTACCTGGTGGCCAGGAGCGATCTGGAATCGGATCTGGTGGTGGCGCGGGAGAGGGCAATCAAGGAGCGCAAGGCGCTGCTCAGCAGTTATCTGATGCTGGCCAAGACGGCCATCGAGGGCAGCTACGGCAAGCCTGACAGCCCCGAAGTGCGCCAGCAGGTGAAGGAGATATTGCGGCCGCTGCGCTATGGCAGCGACGGCTACTTCTTCGTCTACGACTAACAGGGCAATACCGTGCTGCTGCCGACCCGGCCCGAGATGGAGGGGAAGAACCGCTGGCAGGACAAGGATACCAAGGGTGCCTTCCTCATTCAGGGGATCATCAAGTCGGCGCGGGAAGGAGATGGCTTCTCGGAGTACTGGACCAACAAGCCCTCTATCGGGCGGGATGCCCCCAAGCTCTCCTTCAATCTGGTGCTCGACAAGTATCAGTGGGTCGTGGGCACGGGCTTCTACATCGACGACATCGACAATGAGCTGGCCACCCTGCGCAGCGAGCGGGAGGAGACCATGTATGGCTCCCTGAAAACCGGGGTGCTGTTCATCCTGGTGATCCTGGGGGTGACCCTGGCGGCAACCGTGGTGATCGGCAACCGGGTCACCCGCCCGCTGGCGGATGCGGTTGCCGCACTCAATGACATCGCCGACGGGGACGGGGATCTGACCCAGCGCCTCAAGGTGCAGAGCAAGGACGAGGTGGGGCAGCTGGCCGCCGCCTTCAACCGCTTCGTCGAGCGGATCCAGTCGGTGGTGAGCCAGGTGGGGGAGACCAGCCACCAGTTGCTGGGGGCCGTGGATCGGCTGCATAGCCTGAGCGAGCATGCGGACAGGCAGATGCAGGGCCATGGCAAGGAGACGGATCAGGTGGTGACCGCGGTGACCGAGATGAGCTCCACCGCCCAGGAGGTGGCGGCGAGCGCTTCCAACGCCGCCAGCGCCACCAGCGATGCGGCCCGCGAGTCCGATGCGGCCCGGGGGGTGGTGAACAGCGCCATCGGCAGCATCAACCGGCTGGTGGACGAAGTGCATGTGGCGGCCGGGGTCATCGAGCAGCTCGCCCACGAGACCGGCAAGATAGGCTCCGTGGTGGAGGTCATTCGCGGCATCGCCGATCAGACCAACCTGCTGGCCCTCAACGCCGCCATCGAGGCGGCCCGGGCGGGCGAGCAGGGGCGCGGCTTTGCGGTGGTGGCGGACGAGGTGCGATCCCTCGCGGGCCGTACCCAGCAGAGCACCAAAGAGATCAACGAGATGCTCCAGCGCCTGCAGGGCGGAGTGAAACAGGCGGTGGAGGTGATGCAGGCCAGCGAGGCACGCAGCCAGGAGACGGTGCAGGAGGCGAGCCACATCGCCAGCTCCCTGGACAGCATGGTGGCGGCGGTCGGCACCATCAACGACATGAACATCCAGATCGCCACGGCCGCCGAGGAGCAGCACGCGGTCTCCGAGGAGATCAACAAGAACCTGGTGGCCATCCAGCAGATCGTCAGCGAGCTGACCGAGGCGTCCGGGGAGTCCAGCACCACCACCCGCGCCCTGGCAGGCACGGGTGACAAATTGCGCCAACTCGTCTCCCGCTTCCGTTACTAATCACATTTTTGCCGTCTGGACAGGATTTCCAGACGGCAAATTTGGGGATCGGCGCAGAATGTGTGAAAATCGCGCCATTCGTTCCTTTCGTTAGCCCCAACCCTATGAATGAGATCGTGAAAGGCAGTATCGATTTGATCCGTCAGCTCAACTACGGCCTGGTCTATGCCAGCCTGGAGGAGCACAAGGAGCTGTCCCGTACCGATCTGTCCCGTCTGACCGGCCTGTCGCCGGCCAGCATCACCAAGATCACCCGCGAGCTGCTGGACGGCGGCCTGGTGGTCACCTGCGGCGAGAGCTCGGTGGGGCGTGGCCGTCGCCAGACCCTGCTGCGCATCAACGAGCGCCGCTTCCAGTTTCTCTCCATGCGCCTGGGGCGCGGCTATGTGGACATGGCCCTGTTCGATCTCGCGGGTCACTCCCTGGCACGCCATCGCCATGTCTTCAACGAGGCGGAGCGTGCCGAGCTGCTGGCCAGCCTGGTGCGGGCCATCGAGGGCTTTTTGCCCAAGAAGGCGCTGCGTCTGGCCTGCATCGCCCTCTGCCTGCCCGGCCAGGTGGAGCGCCACTCCGGCATGGTCAAGCATTTTCCCTATTACGATCTGCGCAACTGGCCCCTCGGTCCCACCCTGCAGGAAGCCTTCTCGGTACCCGTGCTGGTGAGCGGCGACGTGCGCACCTGGATCCAGGCCGAGCGGGAGTGGGGCGCCGCCAGGAACTGCTCGGATGCGGTGCTGGTGTTCGTGCACAACGACATCGGGGTCGGCATGGTGGTCAATGGCCAGCTCATCGAGAGCGAGTCGGCTCTGCTCGGGGATCTCAGCCACCTGCAGCTCGAACCCTATGGCCAGCGCTGCTACTGCGGTGGCTTCGGCTGCGCCTGCACCCTCGTGACCAATCAGGCGCTGGAGGCGCAATATCGGGAGCTGCGCGAACGGATGCAGGAGTTCGATCTGCCCGAAAGCGTCACCATACGCGAGCTGTGCGAGCTGGCGCTGGCCGGCAACAGCCTGTGTCAGGACATCCTGCACCAGGCAGCAGGCCGCCTCTCCCGGGTGCTGGCGAACCTCATCTGCCTGCTCAATCCGGGCAAGCTGCTGCTCGGGGGGGAGATCACCCGGGCCGATCGACTGCTCTTCCCCATGTTGCACCAGTCCCTGGCAAGCCAGTTGCCCGCCGAGTACCTGGTGCGCCTGCAGATTGAATCCACCCACTTCTACGAAGATCCCACCAAACCCACCTCGGTGCAGGTGCACAAGGCCCTGCGCGATGGCAGTCTGCTGCTCGACTTGTTGCGAGGCGACAAGGAGGCATGAGGCTCGGGTTGCAAGGACGCTTCCTGCTCATTCTCTGTCTGGTCAGTCTGCTGCAACTGGTGTTGCTGAGCGGGGCCAGCTACTACTATGTCGCCGAGCAGCGCTACCGTGAGGTGGGGGATCAGGCCCTGGATGTGGCACGGCTGGTGGCGCGGGAGTCCGGCGTCATCGCCGGGGTGAAGCGGGCGGATACGGTCCGCCTCAATGCCCTGGTGGAGCGGATCCGCGCCGAGGTCGGGGCCAGCTACATCGTCATCGGGGACAGGCAGGCACGCCGCCTGGCGCACCCCAATGCGGACCGGATTGGCAAACCCATGGTGGGTGATGATCCCGAGCGTGCCCTGCAGGGGGAGGCCTATATCTCCAGGGCCCAGGGGTCCCTCGGGGTCTCGGTGCGCGGCAAGGGGCCCATCCGTGACGAGATGGGCAAGATCATCGGGGTGGTGTCGGTCGGCTATCTGGTGCGGGACATCGATGCGGATCTGCAGGACTATTTGCGCTTCGGCCTGGCCATGACCTTGCTCATCGTGCTGCTCAACAGTGTCGCCGCCGCCTGGCTGGCCCGGCGCTACAAGAAGGCGATTTTCGGCTTTGAACCCGAGCAGATGGGGCGTCTCTATGCGGAGCTAGACTGTACCCTGCGCACGGTGCGCGAGGGGATCCTCACCATCGACGAGCAAGGGCGCCTCACCTCTCTGAACCCCAACGGCATCAAGCTGCTGCGCCTGGACGACACCACTGCCCGGGCCGCTATTGGACAGCCCATCGGTCACCTGCTGCCGGGCAGTCGCATGCTCTCCATCCTGCAAGAGCAGACCCCCCAGTTTGACGAGGAGATCGTGCTCAACGGCCAGTCCCTCATCGTCAACCGGTTGCCGCTGGTGCGCGAGGGCAAGCTGATCGGCGCCGTGTCGAGCTTTCGGCGCAAGGACGAGCTGGCGGAACTCAGTGCCCAGCTCTCCCAGGTGCAGGCCTACAGCGATCTGCTGCGGGTGCAGACCCACGAGCACAACAACCAGCTTGGGACCATCGCTGGCCTCATTGAGCTCGGGGCCACCCGGGAGGCGCTCGCCTTCATCGGGCGGGAGGCGGCCACCGAGCAGACCCTGCTCGGCTTCCTGATGGGGGCCATCGCCAAACCCAAGGTGGCGGGGCTGCTGCTCGGCAAATACCACAGGGCCCACGAACTCGGTCTTGAGCTCGTGATCGATCCCGATGCCCGTCTGCACGACATTCCTGCCCGTGTCAGCGGTTCCCAGCTGGTAACGGTGCTGGGCAACCTCATCGACAACGCCTTCGAGGCGACCCGCCGCCACGGTGCGCCCTATCAGCCCATCCGGGTTTCCCTGAGCGATCTGGGGCAGGATCTGGTGCTGGAGGTGGAAGACGGGGCTGGCGGCATCGACCCGCAGTTGGCGGACAGGTTGTTCGAACAGGGGGTCAGTAGCAAGCCCGAGCCAGGACACGGTATCGGGCTCTCCCTGGTGCGCAAGACCCTGGATGCCCTGCAGGGGGAGATCACCATCGAAGCCACGACGCAGGGAAGTTGCGTCGTCTGTTACATTCCCAAGGAGGTGTAAGTGATCAAGATCCTGATCGTCGAGGATGATCCCGCCATTGCCGAGATCCACCGCCGCTTCGTGCAGCGCCTCGCCGGTTTCGAGGTGCTGGGGGTGGCGCTCACCCTGTTCGATGCCAGGGAGCAGATAGGGATCCTCAAACCCGATCTGGTGCTGCTGGATGTCTGGTTGCCCGATGGAGAGGGGTTCTCGCTATTGAGAGAGCTGCGCCAGGCGGGGGCGAGTCTGGATGTGATCCTGCTCACCGCGGCGCGGGAAGCCGCTGCCCTGCAGGAGGCGATGCGCCTCGGGGTGGTGGATTTCATTTTGAAGCCCGTGGTGTTCGAGCGGCTGCGCGACACCCTGGAGAAGTACCGTCAGAGCATCGCCGCCCTGGCGGCGTTGGCCGACATCGACCAGCAGGCGGTGGACACCCTGTTCGGTACGCCGTTGCAGCAGGTGGCGGCAGAGGGACTGCCCAAGGGCATCGATGCTCTCACCCTGCAGCGGGTGCTGACGGCCCTGACTCCGGAGGCCGCCAGTGCCGAGGAGATAGGCTGCCGGATAGGGGTGAGCCGGACCACGGCGCGCCGCTATCTGGAATTTCTGGTGGGGCAGCAACTGGCGAGCCCCGAGCTCGAATATGGCACCGTCGGGCGGCCGGAGCGGCGTTACCGCAAGCCGTGATCCGGTCGTCCGGAACCTGTCGTCCAGACAAGAAAAGAGCGCCTTTCGGCGCTCTTTTTGTCAGGATTTGCTTCCCGTGGGCATCAAGGTCTCTACGCGTGATGGGGCAGGGTTCAGAGGTGGCAGAGGCTCATCGATTCAGTGGCTGGTGGCAAGCTCCCCCTTGGGGGCCCGGCGAGCCTGCCACCACTGCCAGACGGGCAGCAGCAACATGGTCAGGGTGATCACCGTGAAGGCGAGGGTGATGGGGCGCTCCCACAGGAAGCTCAGGCTGCCGTCGTTGATCACCAGGGCCCGGCGCAGGTTGTCCTCCAGCATACCCCCCAGGATGAAACCGAGCAGCATGGGGGCCATGGGGAAGGTGAGCAGGCGCAGGCCGATGGCGATCAGTGCAACGATGGCCATCACATGGATGTCCATGGTGTTGAAGGAGACCAGATAGACCCCGGTCAGGGAGAACAGCAGCACCATGGGGATGAGCACGGGGCGCGGCACCGCCAGTACCCGGGCCAGGTAGGGGATGAGGGGGAGGTTCAGGATCAACAGCACCACGTTGCCCAGATACATGGAGATGATCACCGACCAGAAGACGTCCGGATGCTCCATGAACAGACGCGGGCCCGGCTGGATGCCGTAGGCCACCAGGGCGCCCAGGATGAGGGCCGTGGTGCCGGAGCCCGGGATCCCCAGGGTCAGCAGGGGCACGAAGGAGCCGGTGGAGGCGGCGTTGTTGGCCGCTTCCGGGGCGGCCAGACCGCGCAGGCTGCCCTTGCCGAACTGCTCCTGGCGCTGTTTGCCGGCGATGTTGCGCTCGGTGCCATAGGCCATGAAGGCGGCGATGGTGGCGCCGGCTCCCGGCAGCACGCCGATGAGAAAGCCCAGCACCGAGGAGCGGGCGATGGGGGGCGCTATCTCTCTGACCTCTTCCTTGCTGAGCTTGAGGCTGCCGAGCTGCTGCATCTGCCTGGCCTCTTCCTCGCTGTTGTCCTTGCCGGGGCGCAGCACCGCCATCAGGATCTCCGCGAGGGCAAAGGTGGCCATGGCCAGCAGCAGGAAGGAGAAGCCGTCACGCAGATCCGGCAACCCGAAGGTGAACCTGTCTACCCCGACGCTGCGGTCGATGCCGATGGTGGAGATCATGATGCCGAACAGCGCCATGATCAGCGCTTTGAGCACCTGCCCCTTGCCGGCAAAGGCTGCCACGGCGGAGAGGCCCAGCACCATGAGGGCGAAGTAGTCCGCCGACTGGAAGGAGAGGGAGACCTTGGCCAGCAGGGGCGCCGCCACCATCAGCATGATGGCGGAGAGGGTGCCGCCGGTGAAGGAGGCGTAGGCGGCGATGGCCAGCGCCTTGCCCGCCTGTCCCTTGCAGGCCAGGGGATAGCCGTCGAAGGCGGTGACCACGGTGGCGGAGCAGCCGGGGGCGTTGATCAGGATGGAGGAGGTGGAGCCCCCGAAGATGGCGCCGTAATAGACCCCCGCCATCAAGATGATGCCGGAGGAGGGATCCAGGCCATAGGTGATGGGGATCATCAGGGCGATGGCGGTGACCGGGCCAAGGCCCGGCAACATGCCGATAAAGGTGCCGATGAAGCAGCCAAGCACCACCATCATCAGGTTGACCGGCAGCAGTGCAGTGCCGAGTCCTTGCAAGATTCCGTCTAACATGGTGACTCCTTAGAAACCGAGCAGGGTGAACAGGCGACCCGGCTCCAGATAGACGTTGAGCCCCTTGGTGAGCAGGGCCCAGAAACCGATGGAGAAGGGGACGCTGATCATCAGGCCGTAGCGCAGACTGGGCTCACCGAGCACCCGGATGCCCACACTCAGGAAGGCGATGGTCGAGAGCACGAAGCCAAACCAGGTGAGCCCCAATCCGTAAATGACCATGAGCCCGAGCAGGATGAAGACCCGGCGCCAGTCTCCCTCTTCCCGGCGCAGGGGCTCGCCCCCGGGGAAGAGCACCAGCAGCAGGGAGAGCAGCGTCCCGATCCCTGCCAGGGCATAGGGCAGGGTACTGGCGGTGAAGGGTTCGTATTCGTCGCCGGGGTAGCCCGGTATCTCGGTGGCGTAGTAGCCATAGGTGAGGGAGAGCAGCAGAAACAGCAGGCCCCCCAGTCGCTCCTTGGTGATGTTCATCTCTTGACTCCAACATGGGCGGCGGGCCTGCGCCCGCCTGCGATGTGACAACGAGGGTTACTTGATGAAGCCGAGCTCGCGCATCAGGCCGCCGATCTGCTGCTCCTGGCCGTCGAGGAAGGCGGTGAACTCGGGACCCGACTTGTAGAGGTTGGTCCAGCTGTTGCGGGTGCGGACCACTTCCCACTCCGGCTTGTCGTACATCTGCTTGAGCAGGGCGGCAAACTCGGCGGATTTCTCCGGGCTGATGGTGGGGGAGGCGAAGTAACCGCGCCAGTTGGCGAAGACGGTGGGGTTGTTCTGCTCGCTGAAGGTGGGGATCTGCTCCGCCCCCGGCAGGCGTTTGTCGGAAGTGACCCCGAGGATCCGCATCTGGCCTGACTTGACCGCTTCCATCGCCTCGCCAAAGCCGGTGGAGATGGCCTGGGTCTCTCCGGCCAGCACGGCGGCCATGGCGCTGCCGCCGGCATCGTAGGCGACGTAGCGCAGTTTGCTGGCGTCGGCGCCGGCATTCTTGAAGGTCAGGGCGGCGACCAGGTGATCCAGGCTGCCACGGGCGGAACCCCCGGCAATCTTCACCTTGGCCGGGTTCTCCTCGTAGGCGGCCAGCAGCTGGGCCCAGTTCTGATAGGGGGAGTCCGCCTTCACCGCCAGCGCCTGGTAGTCGGCGATGATGGCGGCCACCGGCGTCAGATCACGGAAGGACTGGGGCAGCTCCTTGGAGAGGGATTTGACGATGATGGGGGTGGAGTTGACCATCAGAGTCTTGTCGGACTGGGCCGAGGTCTCGATGAGGTGGGCGATGGCCTTGGCGCCGCCACCGGCGGACATGTTCTGGTAGGAGACGGTCTTGACCAGACCGGACTTGGCCAGCACTTCACCGGTGCCGCGGGCCGTGGTATCCCAGCCGCCGCCAGCGCCGCCCGGGATCAGGAAGTGGACTTCGTTGATCTGGGCGTGGGCGCCGACGCTCAGTGCGAGCAGACTACCGATCAGGGTACGCTTGAAGGTTCCTTGCAACATGGTGCTCTCCTTGTGATTGTTGCAAGAAGGTTAATTAATCATGTCTGACTGGAAAACAATCTGACCGTAATGGCTATTAAGGCTGTTGTGGCCATTGTGTTCATTCTGGTCATGGGCCGAAGAGGGGGGCGCGTATAGAAACGAGGCGCCCGTGAGCGCCTCGTCCGGCAAGGATCACTGGGTCGGTTTCGCCGCCGATGTGCTGATGTCCTCCTTCGCCTCCTGTTTCAGGGCATCGCTCGCCTGCTGGCGCAGAGCCACCTGCTCCATCTTAAATGCGAAAGGGGACTCCCTCCGACGTAGGTGGGAGAGGAATTTCGCCGGGGCGTCAGCCCCGCTGGTTTTGAATGTATTGCTTGATCACCTCTAACGGCGCACCGCCGCAAGAGCCCGCAAAGTAAGAGCGTGACCAGAGTACGGGTTTGCTGTAAGCACCTCTCAAGTCCAGAAATTCATTACGCAGTCGCCTTGATGTGACCGCCTTTAACGAGTTCACCAGTACCGATAGCTGCACTGTTGGGCCGTACTCTATCAGCATGTGAACATGATCAGCCTCTCCGTCACACTCTTTCAGTTCCGCACCAAAATCTCTGCAAACCTCTGCCGCACACTGACCGAAGGAGGTGTGATGCAGTTCCCCCAATATCGGCTTTCGATACTTGGTGATAAACACCAAGTGTACGTGCAAAACGTAGGCCGCATGGCGTGATTTATTAATTTTAGTGAATTGCATTCTGTCACTCAATCGGGCTTAATAGATATGGCAATAATGCTACACACTGAGCGATAAATGCAAATTCTGAAAGCCTACAAGTTCCGACTCGAACCGACCGCCCAACAAGCGCAACGCCTGCGCCAGTTGGGCGGTTGTGCTCGTTATGTCTGGAATCACGGGCTGGCAGAGACAAAGCGCATTCTGGATGCTGGCGAAAA
>NZ_JAGKRI010000092.1:0-15535 GCF_017939255.1 Aeromonas sp. Prich7-2 | reverse complement strand
CTAATCGCAGCTTCAAGGATTACGACGACATCCTTGATGCCTGCACATCGGCCTGGAAGCACTTTATTGCCGATGTGGAGCGGGTGATGTCACTTTGTAGCCGAGATTGGATAAAACTGACCTAATGTTTAATCCGATTGGTATCAGTCTTATGTTCATCGCGTATCCTCGTCGATGTTGGGTGTTATAGGGCTCCCAGCCCTTTGCTATGTATAGCCAACATTATGTATAGGCGATGTGAGCGCATTAACCATTTAAGTGACGCATCTGTATGGAAAATCGGTGAGACAGGCAGGTGGGCTGCCCGCGCTGGCGGTGCCGTCCGGGCATTAAAAAAGGGGCCGGAATGGCCCCTTTTTTTAACAGGTGGTTGTCCCCTTATTGCTGCACTTCCTGTACGCCGGTGACGCGCACTTCGACGCGGCGATCCGGTGCCAGGCAGGTGATCAGCTGAGCCTTGGCCTTGATGCCGTCACACTGGGTGCCGGTGACCGGGTTGGCTTCACCACGACCTTCGATGGAAACCTTGCCAGCCGGCAGACCCTTGCCAACCAGGAAGTCGGCCACGGTGCGGGCACGGGCTTCAGACAGCTTCAGGTTGTAGGCATCGGAGCCGATGCGGTCGGTGTAACCCACCACCACGGCGCTGCCATCTTTCGGCTGGACGTCGACGATCTGCTGATACAGGGTGTTGAGCGCAGCAGCCCCTTCCGGCTTCAGGGTGGATTTGCCGAAGGCAAACAGCACGTCCGAGCTCAGGGAGAAGTTCTTGTCGACCATGACGGGCTCGGGAACCGGCTCGGGAGCCGGTGCCGGGGCCGGTGCCACATAGGTGGTGCGGTTCGGGTGCATCACCAGTTCCAGGGTGGCGACGCTCATGTCGGTTTTCCAGGTTTTCTGATCGTCACCCAGATCCCACATGTAGCGGTAGCGGGCCTGCAGGTCGATAAGGTCGGAGAGCTTGGCAGTCAGACCCAGACCCGCCAGCGGCGAGGTGCCGTTGTCGCTCTGGCCGTTGCCGTTGACGTGGTTGAAGTAGGCACCCCCTTCGGCGAAGACGGAGAAGATGTCATTCATGGGCAGGCGTGCGATACCGGACAGGGTGGCACCCTGGGTTTTGAAGTCGACGCCATCGACGCCAGCCTTGCCGGCATAGAGATAGCCGAGCTCGGCGGCAAAGTTCTCGGTGAAGTTGTAACCGCCGAACAGGGAGAGCGCGGTGGCGTCCTTGTCAGCATCCTGGCCGAAGGTATCCAGGTCGTGGCCATAGGCCCAACCTGCACCCATACCCGTGTACCAGTCGTCGGCCGCCTGAGCGGTGGTGGTTCCCATGGCTGCAATGGCCAGAGCAATCAGGGTTGGTGCCATTTTCATTTTCATCGTTTTATCCTTGTTGAGTTGCCGTGCTATGGGCGTACTGCGCACTCTTTGTTATACCGGTCGCAGATGACACTTCATGTGCGACACCGTGAGCGGATCACGGACGGCTTGAATAAAAAATGGATGGAAACCTGGATTCTCATGAAGCTGTTTCTCCATGGACAACTAACCGGGCACTGAGCACTTTTAATAGTTCATCCAATGTCTTACAAGCGTTGCTACTGTATTCTTTTGAATCAGCGTGATCAAGTTTCTGCACAGATATGCAGCGCCGACACCGGTGTCGCGGGGCCGCAATACGGGGGTAAAGGGGAGAAAAGGTGAGACAGAGAGTGTCGCTGGGGGGAGGAGAGAGACAGCAAAAGGGGATGCCGTGGCATCCCCTTTTTTACGTTACCTGAGCGAAGTCAGATTACTTTTGAACTTCTTGTACGCCGGATACGCGAACTTCTACGCGACGGTCCGGAGCCAGGCAGGAGATCAGCTGAGCCTTGGCCTTGACGCCGTCACACTTGGTGCCGGTGACCGGGTTGGCTGCGCCGCGACCTTCGATGGCAACCTTGCTGGCAGCCATACCCTTGCTGACCAGGAAGTTGGCAACGGTGCGGGCACGAGCTTCAGACAGCTTCTGGTTGTAAGCGTCGGAACCGATACGGTCGGTGTAACCAACAACAACGGCGTTGCCGTCTTTCGGCTGGAACTCAACGATTTGCTGGTACAGAGCGTTCAGGGCTTGCACACCTTCGGCTTTCAGGCTGTCTTTGCCAAAGGCGAACAGCACGTCGGAGTTCAGGGCGAAGTTCTTCTCAACGATTTGCGGAGCCGGGGCCGGTGCTTCTTCAACAACCGGGGCCGGAGCAGGCGCTACGTAGGAAGTACGGAACGGGTGGTAAACGGCTTCCAAGGTCGCAACGCTCTGGTTGGACTTGTAGCGTACGTTGTCGGCGTGCAGGTCAGCCACGTCCCACATGTAGCGGTAGCGAGCTTGCAGATCCAGCGCGTCATTGACCTTGTAGGTCACACCGGCACCGGCCAGCGGGGATACTTTGGTATCGCTGGTGCCCAGACCGTCGGTGTGGCCCCAGTAGGCGCCAGCTTCACCGAACAGGGAGAAATCGTTGCCCAGCGGCAGACGAGCGATACCGGACAGGGTGGCACCCTGGCTCTCGTAACGGTTGCCGTCGGTGTTGCCACGGCCGGTGTACTGGTAGCCCAGCTCGGAACCGAAGTATTCGTTGAAGTTGTAACCAACGAAGGCATTGGCAGCAGCCGCATCTTCTTCGCCAACGTTCACGCCTTCGATCTTGTTCAGACCGTTGAAGTGAGTTGCACCAACACCGGCGCCGAAGTAGATGTCGTCAGCGGCGTGAGCTGCAGTTGCACCCATGGTGGCCATAGCGATGGCGATCAGGGAAGGAGCCATTTTCATCATAAAATAATCCTCGTTGAGATGGCACGTTGTTCACGTGCTTCGCACTTTGTAATTTATGTAAGCTGCTGGCTCTGTCGACCAACGACGTTGGTGCGAACAGGGATCCTAGATCCATCCAGGAGGCACGTATCTGGGTGCACAAGTGCATACTCCGCCACGAACAGCCGACGTCATTCCGATGACGTGGCGCACTTTATGCCCATTTCAAAACATGATCAAGCTCACAGATAAGGGATGGGGCAAATTGTGTCGTAGGGATAACTGGCTGTTTCTTGGGATTTATTAGTGATCCAAGTAGGCGCGATGCAGTTTCTTCTCAAGCTTCATATAAGCCTCAGCCCAAGCGTGCCGCGGGGTGGCGTCACCCGCCCTGACCGAGAGGACAGCAAGATAGTCCGCCTCGGTTGCTTCGCACAGCAAGGGTGTGAAACTGAGCAAGAAGTGACGGGCGAGGTAGGGATCGAGAGGCCAGATGTTGAGGATGGCCCGCGCCACGGGCTGGACAGCGGTGTAGCAGATGAAGTGCCGATGACCAGCTTCCAGCCATTGGGCCATCTCGGCGAGGCTTTCTTCCGGCACGATGCCGCCATCGCCTTTCTCCCTGGCCAGCGTCATCGTGTGACCATTGCCCAGCGCCAGGGTGCCGTTTTCTGCCACGACGCCGTCGTGGCTGCGCAGGGGAAGCGTCGCCTGGCCTTCAAGATAGAGGCTGCAGCTGTCCGGGAGGGCCGCCAGCACGGTGGCGGCGTCCCCCTGCATGGCAATGGGCAGCCAGAACGCCTCGGCCCGGGTCTGCAGACCCTGGGCGAGCTGACGGGGGAGGGAGTCCGGGTCGGAATGAAGACGGGAAATGATGCCGGGAAATGCCATGTTGATGACTCTCTTGGAAATAACCGGCGAATTATACGAGGGATGGCCGGGCAACAAGAAAGGTTTCTTTTCGAGACTGTTTACCTGAGGCGACGCAGCGATTACCATCCCCGAGGTTTGTGAAGGGTTGTCGTCGAAAGACGCTGATTATAGATAGAGGCTCGACCATAACGAGTCCGTTCAAAACTGATACACTTGACTACGAGTCGTCGCGAAAAATTAAAGGTGGAGTCAATCCGCCGAACGGAGTATGGAACACATGAATTCAAATATCGTAACTGTTGGCAAGAAGATCCGTCAGATCCGCGAAGCGGTAGGCCTGAGCCGTCCCAAGTTTGCCGATCTGCTGGGCGTCCCCCCAACCACCCTGAAGAACTATGAACTGGGTTACCGTGAAGTCGGAGGCGCCTTCCTGGTTGCCCTGGCCCACCACCCCGATCTGCACAAGTTCACCCTCTGGCTGCTGGCTGACAAGAAAGTCGCCGAAATCGGCCAGATCGGTCCGGACGATATTGCCAAGGCTTGATTCGGTTCAACCTTGATAAAAATGCCGCCCTCGAGGCGGCATTTTTTATTTGTCAAAATGGAAGATTATTTAATTAAATAATGCGTTGTGTGCGGCCAGCGGCGATTTTCACTAAATCATCTTGTCGGGCTGGATTAATCCACGGAACACTCCGACCCTTTTAATTCAGGCGGTGATCCACACAGCGAGACAACGATGAGCCAATCCATTACCAAAGCCAGAGATGGGTTTACCAGCACCTTTGGCGTGCTGGCCGCGACCCTGGGGTCTGCCGTCGGGCTCGGCAATATCTGGAAGTTTCCCTATCTGACCGGTGAGAACGGTGGCGCCGGTTTTCTGCTGGTCTATGTCATCGCCACCCTGCTGGTGGGGTTGCCAGTGATGATCTCCGAGATCATGCTGGGGCGCGAGGCCAGGACGGATGCGGTCAGCGGGCTCATCAAGCTGGCCCCGAAGGGGCAACCCTGGTGGCTGATCGCCGCCATGGGGGTGAGCGCGGCCTTCCTCATCATGTCGTTCTACTCCGAGGTGGCGGCCTGGGTGTTTGCCTACATCTTCAAGGCGGCCAGCGGCGAGATCCTCTCCACCGATTCCGCCGTCACGGGTGCTGCCTTCAATTCGCTCATCACGGATCCCTTGCAGAGTCTGCTCTGGCAGTGGCTGGTGCTGGCCCTGATGGGGGGGATCTTGTTGATGGGGGTCTCAAGGGGGATCGAAGCGGTCACCAAGCGGTTGATGCCACTGCTCTTCATCCTGCTGCTGGTGATAGGCGTGCGCAGCCTGACTCTGCCCGGAGCGAGCGAAGGACTGCATTTCCTGTTCTCGCCGGATTTCTCCAAGGTGACCGCAGGCGTCGTGCTGACGGCCATGGGGCTGGCGTTCTTCAAGCTCTCCATCGGGATGGGCTGCATGATGACCTATGGCAGCTATTTTCGCGATGATCAGCACATCCCTCTCACCACGGTACGGGTGATGTGCGCGGATCTCTTCGTCTCCATGCTGGCGGGGATCGCCATCTTCCCGGCGGTGTTTGCCTTTGGCTTCGAGCCGAGCGCAGGCCCCTCCCTGCTGTTCATCACCATACCCGCGGTCTTTGCCAGCATCCCCTTCGGCCACCTCTTCATGGTGCTCTTCTTCGTGCTCTCCGCCATCGCGGCCACCGGGGCCATGCTCTCCATCCTGGAGGTGCCGGTCTCGGTGCTCTCCGAGCGCTTTCACATGAGCCGCACAAGGGCGACCCTGATCAACCTGCTGGTGCTGGGGGCGGTCGGCTCGACCTGTGCGCTCTCGAGCAGCACGCTGGCGGATGTGCAGGTTGGCGGGAAAACCTTCTTCGATCTGTTCGACTTCGTCTCTTCCAACGTGCTGATGCCCCTTGGCGGCATCTTCCTCTGCCTGTTCGTGGGCTGGGTATGGGGATTCGAGCGGATGGCGACGGCGCTGACCAATGGAGGCAAGCTGGCGCTGCCCATCCTCAGGCCCCTGTTTTTCATCATCCGTTATGTGTCGCCGCTGCTGATCCTGGTGGTGATGCTCAAGGGGCTGGGGCTGTTCTGAGCCGCGTCGCCCGAAACAAAAAAGCGCCTATTGGCGCTCTTTTTGTCTTTTACCCCGATATGCCCTCATATCAGGCAGAGTCGTGACAGCTCCTCCTTGAGCTGCTCCAGGTTGCGCTCGACACAGGCTTCCCCCTCGTTGATGGCGTCGCTCGCGCGGTGGAAATCCATGATGGAGAGGTTGCCAAGGCGCGGGCAGAGCTGGATCTCGGGGGGATCCCCGGCCATCCGGGCACGGGTGATGCGCTCCTGCATGATGTTGATGGAGCCCGTCATCACCCCCCACATGCCGGGGGTACTGGGCTCGCGCTCGCCCCGGTTCAACCACTGGCTGAGCAGCCCCCCCTGCACGGGCTCGTCCGGTTCGTCGGTCCAGGGCTGGTGCATGTCGGTGTTGAGGTTGACGGCGATCACCACCTCGGCTCCCATGGCGCGGGCCAGGGAGATGGGGACCGGGTTGACCACGGCCCCGTCCACCAGCCAGCGATCCTCCACCCGGGTCGGGGTGAGCAGGCCGGGCATACCGCAGGAGGCGCGCACACACTGGCGAAGCGGTCCTTCCTGCAACCAGATCTCGCGACCGGTATCGAGTTCGGTGGCGACGCAGGCAAAGGGCAGCGGCAGGCTTTCGATGGCGGGATCCCCCAGATGGCCGGCGGCGATGCCAAATACCTTGTCACCGCGAAACAGGCCGCCGGAGAGGGCAGGATCGAGCAGCCCCATGACCTGCAGGCGGCTGAAGCCGCGCACCCAGCTCTCCAGCTTGTCCAGTTCACCAGCGGCATAGGCGGCGCCGACAAAGCTGCCGATGGAGCAGCCAGCCACCAGATCCGGCTTGACGCCCAGTCGCTCCAGGGCACGGATGATGCCGATGTGGGCCCATCCTCGGGCCGCACCGCTGCCCAGGGCCAATCCCAGACGGGGTTTTCGTGACACAGTTGCGTCTCCTGACATGAAGTGGGAGTCCAGCTTACTCCGGCTTCTCCTGTCCGTCATCCCGCCACGCTTCGCTGCGATTGCGGCCGTTGGCCTTGGCCTGATAGAGGGCGATATCGGCGCGGCGGATCACCTCCTGCAAGGAGATGGCTGGTGACTGGCGACAGTGGCCCAGGCTGACGGTCACCTTCAGCTCGGCCGCGATGGCGCTCCAGGGATGCTCTGCTATGCACAGACGAAGCCGCTCGGCCAAGGGGGCCAGAGGGATCGCTTCATCGGCGACGAGCAGCAGAAACTCCTCGCCGCCCCAGCGGATCAGGTGGCACTCCCGTGTCAGCAGGGACTGGCAGAGCTGCACCAGACGGATGAGGACCTGATCGCCCACCCCGTGGCCGAAACGGTCGTTGACCTGTTTGAAGTGATCGCAGTCAAACATGATGGAGCCGATACGTTGGCGGCCTGCCAGGGCCTGGCGGTGTTCGAAGGCATCGAAGTAGTGGCGGTTGAAGGCGCCGGTCAGGGCATCGTGGCGCGACAGGTAGTTGAGGCGCCGGTTGAGGCGCTGGGCACGCAGGCTGGAGACGGTCGCCACCACCAGACAGAGAATGGTGATGAGCGCCGTCGCCGATTGCCACAACAGCGTCTGCAGCATAGGCAGCAGCGGGATGCGATGGATGAGGGAGAGCGGTGTCTCCGGGATGGGATAGACGAGCTGCAAGGCGCCCTGTTGCCACTCATATTCCGCTGACTGCGCCGTCCTGACCGGGGGGGCGCGGTACCGGACTGGCTGCTGGCGAGGATCTGCTGATGGGCGTTGAGCAGGAACAGGGTGCCAATCCGGGGGGCGAGGCGGTGCAGGGTCTGCGCCAGCGTGACGGTCTGGATGTCGATGCTGAGCAGGCCAATGATCTGGCCGCCCTGGGTAATGGGTTGGGAGAGGGTGATCATCTGCCCCCGTCCGGCAAAATCCTGGTAGGGGCGCGAGAGCATGGCGTGCTCCAGGTGGGGATGCCTGGCCATCGCCTCCTGCCAGTAGGCCTTGCTGTAAATCACGGGATCGAAGCGAAACTGGCTGGATGGCACCCAGGGATAGAGGTAGATGAAATTGTCCGTACCGGTGAAGTAGATCCAGGCCACGTCCCTGTCCAGCAGCTTGCTGGCCGTGGCGAGCAAGGGGGAGAGGCTGAGGGCGAGATGTATTCTGGCTTGCCGCTCGCTGCCGTCATGGGGCAGCGGGCCCTGCCCGGTCAGGTTGCCGATGAGGGCGGGGGGCAGATCGACGGGGATGCGATCCAGGTTGATGCCGTGCTCCCCGTCAGATTGCAGCGCCTGATAGAGCTGGCGAGAGAGCACGGATTGGGGATTGCTGCGCAGGCGCTCCTCCGCCTGGCCGCGCATGGCCTCAAGGAAGGTCTCCATCCGCTGGTGTTGGCTGCTGAGCTGGGTCGCGGCGTTGATGGTGTCACGCTTGTTGATCTCGGTAACCTGGCGAAACGCATGTTGCAGGGCGAGCAGCAACAGCAGCAGGCCGAGGCCCAGCAGCAGCCACTGCAATCGGTATCTGGCAAAGGCGGGGGAGGGAATGGACATGGGCGTACCGGAAGATGGCGAGAGTCGGCATCAGTGTAAGGCAGAACCCTGACGCGCGTGCCGACAAGATGCGTTTTTGATGATCTTCTCACCGGACTGTTACGTTTTGTCACATTTATACATAGTCACGGCATAGTCAGGGGGTAACATGGTGCCATCCTTGATGAAGCTATCTCTTCTTCCTCTCTCTTTGACTGCATGGATCTTGTGATGAAAACGCGCGTGTGGCTGTGGCTTTTCCCTCTTCTTCTATTGCTGGCGGCGGGCGCCTGGCATCTGCGGCAGGCTGAACCCGCCAGCAAGCCAGCACCAAGAGAGATCAATATCAGGGCCGAAACCGTCAGGCAGAGTCTGGCCGAGCCCTCCATCAAGCTGGTGAGCAAGCTTGCGGCCAATCGCTCCGTGGCCATCAGCCCCGAGGTGACCGGCCGCATTGCCACCATCGCGGTGAGCTCCGGCCAGCAGGTCACACAGGGGCAGACCCTGATCGCCCTGGATGCGGGCAAGCAGCAGGCGGAGCTGGCCGAGCAGAGCGCCAGCGTGCGCGACGAGGCTCGCAAGCTGCGGGACATGCGCAAGCTGGTGGCGCGAGGCGCCGTCACCACCTCGGAGCTGGAGGGGCAGGAGGCGACTGTCGCCCAGGCCCAGGCCCGGGTCGATGCGGCCCGTTACGAGCTCTCCCTGCGCACCCTGGCCGCCCCCTTCGACGGCACTGTCAGCCTCATCGATCTCAGCGAAGGAGCCCTGGTCAACAGCGGCGACGTGCTCTTGCATCTGGACGAGCTGGCAAAACTGCGGCTCGATCTGGCGGTGCCCGAGCGCTACCTCTCCCTGCTGCGCCCCGGCATGGCGGTGACGGCAACCAGCTCGGCCTGGCCGGATCAATCCTTTTCCGGCGTGCTGGAGACCCTCGACAGCCGGATCTCCAGCGACACCCAGAACATCAAGGCCCGCGTCATCCTGCCCAACACCGGTGGCCAGCTGCGTCCCGGCATGCTGATGAACGTGGATCTCTCTCTGCCACCCCAGAAGATGACCCTGATCCCCGCCCAGTCGGTGGAGTATGCCGGCGAGCAGCGCTTCGTCTATCGCCTGGAGGCGGACGGACGGGTGAAGCGCGTGCCGGTGGAGCTTGGCGACACCCATGGCGAGGCCGTCTGGGTGCTCAAGGGGTTGAACGTCGGCGATCGCATCGCGGTGGAGGGGCTGGTCAATCTGCGCGACGGCGCCCAGGTACGTGATCTGGGCGAGGTGAAAGGCTGATGTGGCTCTCCGATATCTCAGTACGCCGTCCCCTGGTGGCGGTGGTCATCAGCGCCCTGCTCACCGTGTTCGGCCTGGTGGCCTTCAGCAAACTCACCGTGCGGGAGATGCCGGATGTGCAGACCCCGTCCGTTTCCATCACCACCACCTATGAGGGGGCGGCCCCCGAGGTGATGGAGAGCCAGGTCACCAAGCCCATCGAGGATCAGCTCTCCGGCATCAGCGGCATCAAGAACATCAACTCGGTGACCCGCAAGGGGCGCTCCTCCATCACGGTGGAGTTCAAGCTCGGCTGGAACATGCTGGAGGGCACCTCCGACGTGCGTGACGCCATCTCCCGGGCCAGACCCAAGCTGCCAGACGGGGCGGACGAGCCCATGGTGACCAAGGACAACGGCAACGGGGATGTGGCCATCTGGCTCAATTTCAGCAGCACCCAGATGGACCGTACCGCCATGACGGATTACGCCAATCGCATGCTGGTGGACCCCTTGAGCCTGGTGGACGGGGTAAGCGAGGTCTCCCTCTCCGGGGACCTGACCCAGGTGATGTACGTGCGGCTGCGCCCCGCCGACATGGCGGCCCGCGGCATCACGGTGGCCGACGTGCAGGATGCCCTCAAGCGGGAGAACATCGAGCTGCCGGGCGGCGAGATCCGCAACAACACCATGACCATGGCGGTGCAGATCGCACGGCTCTATCACAGTGCGGAAGATTTTCGCACCCTGCCGGTGAAAACTGCCACCAATGGTCAGAGCATCTATCTGGCGGACATTGCGGATGTGGAGGTGGGGGCCAAGAACGAAGACAGCGCCTATCAGCGCAACGGCCGCGAGAGCCTGGGGATTGGCATCGTCGCCCAATCCACAGCCAACCCCCTGGCGGTGGCCCAGGGCATCGAGAAGAAGCTCGTGGAGATGCAGCGCTTCCTGCCGGAGGGGGCTACCCTTGAGGTCGACTACGACTCCACCATCTTCATCAAGCAGGCCATCGACGAGGTGTATGAGACACTCGCCATCTGCGCCCTGCTGGTGGTGGCCGTGCTCTATCTCTTCCTCGGGCAGGGGCGCACCACCCTCATTCCGGCCATCACGGTGCCCGTCTCCCTGATTTCGGCCTTCATCGGTGCCTGGTATCTGGGCTTTTCCATCAACCTCATCACCTTGCTGGCCCTCATCCTCGCCATCGGCCTGGTGGTGGATGACGCCATCGTGGTGGTGGAGAACATCCACCACCACCTGCAACGGGGCGAGTCCCCCTTGATGGCGGCCTGGCACGGCACCCGGGAGGTGGGCTTTGCCGTCATCGCCACCACCGCCGTGCTGGTGATGGTGTTCGTGCCCATCGCCTTCATGGACGGCATGGTGGGGCGCCTCTTCACCGAGTTCGCCATCCTGCTCTCCCTGGCCGTGCTCTTCTCCTCCCTGGTGGCGCTCACCCTGACCCCGGCCATGGGCTCCTGGCTGATGCGTGCCGTGGACAAGCCCAACGCCCTGACCGCCACCCTGGACAAGGGACTTGGCTGGGTGGAGGAGCGTTATCGCCGCGTGCTGGGGGCCGTGCTGCGCCGCGCCGTCTGGATGCCCCTGGTGTTGCTGCTCTGCCTCGGCGGCATTGGCGCCCTCTTTGGCAAGCTGCCCGCGAGCCTCACCCCGACCGAGGACAGGGGCGTGCTCTATGTGTTCGTGAAAGGGGCGGAGGGCACCAGCATCGAGCGGATGAAGCGCAACATGCAGCAGGTGGAGGCCGCCATCCTGCCGCTGCTCGGCAAGGGGGTGGTGCAGGCCATGAGCTTCAGCACCCCGGCCTTCGGGCGCGGCGGCGATCAGACCGGCATGGCCATCATCCAGCTCAGTGACTGGGCGGTGCGAGACGAAACGGCCACCGAGTTTGGCCGCTCCCTGAGCGGTCGCCTCGCCGGCATCCCCGACGTGATGATCCGCACCTTCCAGCCGGGGTTCAGAGGCGGCTCCACCGCGGCGGTGCAGTTCGTGCTGCAAGGCTCCGATTACGGCGAGCTCAACCAGCAGGGGCTGGCGCTCAAGGAGGCGGCGGCCCAAAGCGGGCTGATGCAGAGCCCGGATCTCGACTATGCCGAGAAGACCCCGGAGCTGCAGGTGACCATAGAGCGGGAGCGAGCCACCCAGCTCGGCATTCCGGTCTCCACCATCGCAAGCTCCCTGCAGGCCCTGCTCGGCGGCGTCAGCCAGACCACCTATGTGGACAGGGGCGAGGAGTATGACGTCTACCTGCGCGCCAACCAGACCCAGTTCAACGGTATCTCCGACATCAGCCGCATCTATTTGAAGGCCGCGAGCGGCGAGATGGTGAGCCTCTCCACCCTGGCGACCGTCACCCAGGTGGCGAGTCCCCAGCGCCTCAACCACTACCAGCGCCAGAAGGCGGTCACCCTCACCGCGGACGTGGCCTCCGGCCACACCCTGGGGGAAGCGCTCGACTTCCTGGATGGCTGGGCCGCAGATCACCTGCCCACCGGCATGTCGGTGGATTACGCCGGCGAGTCCAAGGACTATCGCGACAACCAGGGGGAGATGGCACTGGTGTTCGGCCTGGCCCTGCTGGTGGTCTATCTGGTGCTGGTGGCCCAGTTCGAGAGCCTGCTGACCCCGGCGGTGGTGATGATGACGGTGCCGCTCGGCATCTTCGGCGGCCTGCTCGGCCTCTGGCTCACGGGGCAGGAGCTCAGCATCTACAGCCAGATAGGCATGATCATGCTCATCGGCATGGTGACCAAGAACGGCATCCTCATCGTGGAGTTCATCAACCAGCTGCGCCAGCGGGGTGAAGGGTTCGAGGAGGCGATCATCAAGGGGTCGGTGCGCCGCCTGCGCCCCATCTTGATGACCTCGCTCACCGCCATCATCGGCGCCGTGCCCCTGATGCTCTCCATGGGGGCGGGGTACGAGAGCCGGATGGCCGTGGGGACCGTGGTCTTCTTCGGCTTGTCCTTGGCGACCCTGGTGACCCTGCTGGTGGTGCCCGCCATCTATCACCTGATCGCCAGACGCGCGGGGATGACGGGGGCACGGGACCGACTGGTGGACGAAATACTGGCCACGGCAACCCCGGCCAGTCCCTCCCCGGTGCCGGGGGCGGTGGTCCCCGAGGGGCGGGACAAACCGGCGGCCTAGCGTGCCGACCCGGATGACAGCAAACAGGGCGCCAATGGGCGCCCTGCTTGTTGATGAGATCTGAGTCTGTCACGCCGACCTGTCGCGCCCGCTCGAAGGCGCCCCTTCCCCTCGCGTTCTGTAGGGGCAAAAAGCCGTCGCCCCCGCCTTGCTCTGCCGGTATAATGCGCGACCCGAATTGTTCCAGGTGGTCAAAATGCAGCCGGTTACCAACCTCTTCTCCTATCCCCGTTACTGGGCCGAGTGCTACGGCACGGCGCCCTTCCTGCCCATGTCCCGTGCGGAGATGGACAAGCTCGGCTGGGACAGCTGCGACATCGTGCTGGTGACAGGCGACGCTTACGTGGATCACCCGAGCTTCGGCATGGCGGTGATCGGCCGCATGCTCGAATCACAGGGTTTTCGGGTCGGCATCATCGCCCAGCCGGACTGGTCATCGAAGGATGACTTCATGCGCCTGGGCAAGCCCAACCTCTTCTACGGGGTGACGGCGGGCAACATGGACTCCATGATCAACCGCTACACCGCCGACAAGAAGCTGCGCCACGACGACGCCTACACCCCGGGGGATGTGGGCGGCAAGCGGCCGGATCGCGCCACCTTGGTCTACACTCAGCGCTGCAAAGAGGCCTATAAAGAGGTGCCGGTGGTCATCGGCGGCATAGAGGCATCCCTGCGCCGCATCGCCCACTACGACTACTGGTCCGAGACCATCCGTCGCTCCATCCTGATCGACGCCAAGGCCGACATCCTCATCTACGGCAACGCCGAGCGCCCCCTGGTGGAGGTGGCTCACCGCATTGCAGGTGGCGAGACCATCGAGACCATGCAGGACATTCGCGGCACCGCCGTGATCCGCAAGGAGCCGCTGCCGGGCTGGCGCGGGGTGGATTCGAGCAAGCTCGACCAGATTGGCCGCATCGATCCCATTCCCAACCCCTATATGGAAGGGGCCCCCTGCAGCGACGACGAGGGCACTGCGCCGATGGAGCAGGAGGCCAAGCCCATCCTGGTGCAGCCCCCTAAGCAAAAACCGTGGGAGAAGACCTATGTCAAGCTGCCGGCGTTTGAGCGGGTGAAGGAGGACAAGGTGCTCTACGCCCATGCGTCGCGCATCCTGCACCACGAGACCAACCCGGGCTGCGCCCGCGCCCTCTCCCAGGCCCACGGCGATCGCATCATCTGGGTCAACCCGCCTGCCTTCCCGCTCGAGACCGACGAGATGGACGGGGTGTTCGGCCTGCCGTACCAGCGGGTGCCGCACCCGGCCTATGGCAACGAGAAGATCCCGGCCTACGACATGATCAAGACCTCGGTCAACATCATGCGTGGCTGCTTCGGCGGCTGCTCCTTCTGCTCCATCACCGAGCACGAAGGGCGCATCATCCAGAGCCGCTCGGAAGAGTCGATCTTGAAAGAAATCGAAGAGATCCGCGACAAGGTGCCGGGCTTTACCGGCGTCATCTCGGATCTGGGCGGCCCCACCGCCAACATGTACCGCTTACGCTGCAAGAGCCCCAAGGCCGAGCAGACCTGTCGCCGTGCCTCCTGCGTCTGGCCGACCATCTGCCCGCACATGGACACCGACCACAGCCCGACCATCAACCTCTATCGCAAGGCGCGCGACCTCAAGGGCATCAAGAAGATCCTGATCGCCTCCGGCGTGCGTTACGACATCGCGGTGGAAGATCCGCGCTACATCAAGGAGCTGGCCAAGTACCACGTCGGCGGCTACCTCAAGATCGCGCCGGAACACACCGAGGAGGGCCCGCTCTCCAAGATGATGAAGCCGGGCATGGGCAGCTACTACAGCTTCAAGGAGCTGTTCGACAAGTACTCCAAAGAGGCGGGCAAGCAGCAGTACCTGATCCCCTATTTCATCTCCGCCCACCCAGGCACCACGGATGAAGACATGGTGAACATGGCGCTCTGGATCAAGTCCAACCGCTTCAAGCTCGATCAGGTGCAGAACTTCTACCCGTCGCCGCTCGCCAACGCCACCACCATGTATTACACCGAGAAAAACCCCCTCAACAAGGTGAGCCGCCAGGGCGGGGACGTGTTCGTGGTGAAAGGGGAGCGTCGCCGTCGCCTGCACAAGGCGCTGCTGCGCTATCACGATCCGGCCGGCTGGCCGATGATCCGCGAAGCCCTGCTGGAGATGGGCAAGGGCCACCTCATCGGTAACGGCCCCGACTGCCTGGTGCCGCCGGAAGGCCGCGGCGAGGCCAAGGCCGAACGCAGCCGCAGCAAGGGCCTCAAGCCCGCGTTGACCCGTCATAGCAATATCGTGCATCAGCGCGGCAATGGTGCTGGCAACAAGGCCGGCAATGGTAAACCGGTGGGCACCCAGCTGCAGAAAGGCTCGGGCAACGGCAAGTCTGCCGCACAGGGCGCAAGTCAGGGTAAACCGGCAGGGCAGGGGAAACCCGCTCACAAAGGTAAGGCCCCGACCCGCGCAGGCTCTGCCAAGCAGGGTGCCAAACCTGCCACTCAGGGCGGCAAGCCAGCGGCCAAAGGAAATGGTGCCAAGCGACCGGCAAGGTGAGTTTCCTGATTGGAAAGAGATAGAAATAGAAAAGGCGACCGGATGGTCGCCTTTGTTTTATTGGTTTGCTGGTTGATCTTGATATGTTGTGTCTACCCACAGAAAGTTTTTCTGCCCTGAAAGTACATAACAATTAATACCAATCAGATTAAAGATGTGATCTAATTGCTCTATTCTGGTTTCACTGTACTCAGTATGTCCGATCCAATCGATTTCTTGGCCCTCGCCAAGGCAGAAACCAACGCCAGGAAACGCATGCGATTCCTGGCGTTAGCACACTTT
>NZ_JAGKRI010000091.1:0-2745 GCF_017939255.1 Aeromonas sp. Prich7-2 | reverse complement strand
TCCTGTCGTTGGTGGAGACCGGCAAGCGATTGGGCCGCTGCCCACAGGAGTGGTTGAGGGCCGTGGTCAGGGCGTGCATCGAGAAGACAGATTATCCCATCCCGGCAGAACTGATGCCGTCAACCCCGTCCTGGTGAATAGATACAAAAAATGTCCGCTTTTGGCTACAAAAGGCTCCATGCGAAGAGTAATCAATGCATCCATACCAAAAAATTCAGCCCGGCAAGGGTGGCCTGCCGGGCTGTGGGTGACTGACGAGCTGATAACTCACGTCAACAAGCGGTTAGCCATGCCATCCAGCTTCGCTTTGGTCTTTTCCCAACCGGGCATCACCTGACCCATCAGCCGGTAAAAGTGCTCGCTGTGGCGATATGGTTGAGCTAATGAAATCTCACGCAAGGAAGCGATGGTACATATACTCTGAAAGAAGATATCGGTACATCACCATCGCTCGTTAGCAGAGCCCTCTATGTCACAGATCAAACAGTTGATGACGGACAAAATCAGTCTTCAGGGGTACACCTGTTAGGTGAGAAAAACTATGGCGTATGTGAACACAATGAATAAATTGAACACGATTGGTTTACCTGTAATAAAGCCCCAAATGTCACAGTCATTTGGGGCTTTATTAGTCATGGTATGCTGGCTGATTTGTGGCAACAAGGCCTCTAAAGTAACGTAAGGCCGGTGTCAGGTGATAACTAGATCTGTACAGCTATAGGTCTATAACACGTGTAATAAAAATAAATAACATATATAAAAGGGCTACTATGTATAACGGATCTTTAATCAGGCCAACCATTCTACACATAGTATTTATTAAGTTACTCCATGAATCATCTTTTCTTTTATCTATGAGCTGCGGGCTGTAAGATGCCTCAAAGAGTGGCAACCAATACAACCTCATAAACTCATCATCGTTTTTAAAGTAATGGCTATGTCCTCCTACAAAAAATCTATTTACAAACCGGTCATTATTACTACCTTTAAAACCTATTCTTCCAGCCATTCCTGTACGTGGAACTATGCTTTCACTCAATAAAAGAGGGATGTCATTGGAACCACACTCATTAACAATCACAGCAGATGATTTTTCTAGGGAAGGTGCGAATAAGTCATATGGCACGAGAGCATTTACTGGTAACCCATTGATATTAAATGACTAAAATTTTCATTTTTTGTTCGTGGGATACTTGTTCGCACTTTCCCTAGTATAGGACTAAAATTATATGATGATTTTAATACACTACCCGCCAAAACTATATATTTTATTTTTTTAAGCTCTTCCGAGGATAATTTCTCTATCGCTTTAACTGTTATAAATGTCCCAAAACTATGACAAAAAACATATACTTCCTTATCACTATGATTTTTTAATATTTCTCTTAGTGCTCGTTTAAATCTATTTACTTCATAAAATCTAGTTATTGTTGTCAAAAAGAAAAATGCAGAAAAAACACCATACTTGTATGTTTCAAAAGAAACATCTCCAGTATGTGAGGTAACGGTTCACCCAGACCAGTTGACAGGTAAAAAATGAGACGATCGTCCGGTGATCCACTATTGCCTCTTGCGTGATCCTGTCAGCTTGGCACCATCAGGGGCATGAGCACATCCATGACCCCACCGGCCGCTTCGCCGCTGACCCTTGAGCAGGCTAATGAACTTATTCAGAAGCTGATGGCGCGCATCGCCGAGCTAGAAGACCGACTCAACCAGCACAGCGGCAATTCCTCCAAGCCTCCTTCCAGTGATGGGCCAGGCTCACCACCACCTGCTCGGCCGCGCCTTGCCTCAGGTAAAAAACGCGGCGCCCAACCGGGCCACAAAGGCGCTCGGCGTGAGCGTCATCCAGCGGATGAACGGCTGACGGTAATACCCCATTACCCTGCCAGACAGTGCGCCTGCTGTGGGGGCAATGTGGTATTTCATGACAAACCCTACCGCGTCCATCAGGTCTTTGACCTGCCCGAGGTCAGCTACAGGGTGACCGAACATCAGCTCTTTAGCGGCACCTGTTGTCATTGCATCGAGACCAGCCCGGCTCCGTTGCCCGAGACGGTGAGCAGCAGCCAGATGGGGACCAACCTGCTGAGCTACATCGCCCTGCAAAGTGGTCTGTTTCACCAGAGCATTAGCCAGATACAACAACAGCTTAAACAGCACTTCGGCCTGAGCTTCAGTCGCGGCGCCATCAGCGAGGCGCAAGGGCGAGTCAGTGCCATGTTGACCCCGACGCACCAGGCCATCAAACAACAAGTGCAATCAGCCTCCTGTATCCATGCCGATGAAACACGGCATCAGCGTGGTGGTGAGCGGCGCTGGATGTGGCTGGCACTGAGCAAGGTGGCCGTCTGTTTCATGACGGCGTTTGGCCGGGGTCAGGATGCGGCCAAACGGCTGCTGGGCTCAGAATTGGATGGCGTGTTGGTGACAGACCAGTACGCAGGATACCGTTTCATCGACAGCAGCCAGCGTCAGCTGTGCTGGGCCCATGTACTGCGCAATGTGGCAGCGATTGCCGACAGCGGCGAAAAGGTCAATCAGCCCATTGGGGCCCGACTGGTGCTTCTCGCAAATAGCGTATTCAGGGTTCGACCCGTCATTCCGCACCTGATTTTGCTATTTTCAGTGCTTGACGGCGATCGGCCGTTCTGATCTATTACTCTCTTTTGCAGGTAGATCATCATGGCCGCACCCGCTATCTCGATCCGTAACCTCGATCACCTTGGTTTGGTCGCCGCA
>NZ_JAGKRI010000090.1:0-20150 GCF_017939255.1 Aeromonas sp. Prich7-2 | reverse complement strand
TGCAAACTACCCGATGCACACGAGTGTGCTGGAAGGGGTGAACAACAAGATCAAAGTGATAAAGCGTATGGCATATGGATTTAGGGACTCAGAATACTTTTTTCTGAAAATCAAGGCGGCCTTCCCCGGAAAGCCGCGATGAACCACAAAAAAGGGCCCGAAGGCCCTTGTTTCATTTCCAATGACTGTCGCGCTTATCCGCCAAAGAGATGGTTGTTCAGCAGGAAGAGACCGCCGGAGAGCAGCATGGTGAGCGGCAATGTCAGCACCCAGGCCAGCAGAATGGTCTTGATGGTCTGGCTCTGCAGGCCGGACTTGTTGGCCACCATGGTCCCCGCTACCGCAGAGGAGAGAATGTGGGTGGTGGACACCGGCATCCCGGTCAGACTCGCAATCCCGATGGACGCGGCGGCCGTGATCTGGGCTGCAATGCCCTGGCTGTAGGTCATGCCGGAGGAACCGATCTTCTCCCCTACCGTGTAGACGATACGACGCCAGCCCACCATGGTACCGCAACCGAGCGCCAGGGCGATGGACACGATGACCCAGGTCGGCGCATATTCGGCCGTTGCGGTCAGATCCTTGCGCCATTTGGCGAGATCGGTCAGCTCCTTGGCCGGCAGTGGCAACTTGGAGACCTTGCGGGCAGTGTCGTCGATGCACAGCAGCAGGCGACGCACTTCGCGGCGATCCACCAGATTCATCTCCTCGTAGGTGCGCACCTGGCCCAGACGCTTGTCGAGGGTCGCCATGGCCTGCAGGGCCTCCCCTGCCGCACAGTGGCTCATCAGCTCCTCCTGGGCTTTGGCAGGGACACTGAAGTTCACCAGATGGGAGACCTGATCCTGGTTACGCTGGTAGATCTCCATGATGCGCTGGTTGGCATCCTGGGTTCTGTCCAGATCATAGGAGCGGCTGTTCATGTCCAGCGCAAAATAGGCAGGCGCCATGCAGATCAGCACCAGCATCACCAGACCGATGCCTTTCTGGCCATCGTTGGAACCGTGTACGAAGCTCACCCCCATGGCGGAGCAAATCAGTGTGACACGGGCCCAGAACGGTGGATGCTTCTTGCCGTCCACCAGCAGGCGCTCTTCCGGGGTCTTGTGGATCTTGCTGCCAAGCCATACGCGCTTCATGGCGAACAGCAGCAAGGCGGCAATGATGAAGCCCACGGTGGGAGAGATGATGAGAGAGAGCATGATGTCGATGGCTTTGCCGACGTTGATACCCTCTTTCAGAGGTTGATGGCTGATCAGGGCATAGGCGCCGCCTACCCCCAGGATGGAACCGATCAGGGTGTGGGAGCTGGATGCCGGAATGCCGAAGTACCAGGTTCCCAGGTTCCAGACGATGGCCGAGAACAGCAGGGAGAACACCATGATCAGACCCTGGGTAGAGTCCATGCCAAGCAGCAGATCGATGGGCAGCAGGTGAACGATGGCATAGGCCACCCCCAACCCACCCAGCATGACACCGGCGAAATTGAACAGACCGGAAGCCACCACCGCCATATGAGCCGGCATCGCCTTGGTATAGATAACCGTTGCTACCGCGTTGGCGGTATCGTGAAAGCCGTTGATGAATTCATAGGCCAGCACAAAAAAAACGGCCAATACCAAACCGATTGACCACCACAAACCCAAACCACTAAACATTTCAAACATAAAAACGAACCTGTTTATGAGTTGCGGCGGATTATGCCAGAAGGCTCGATGCGCCATACCCGTTGTTGAAATATTTCAGCAAAAAAAAAAAGGGCATTCCGTCAGAAAATGTCTTAGGGCCTGTAGGAACGGGGCTTGTCGAGGATTAATTTAAGTCCATTCCATTGCTGTGGATAGGCGCCAATCAAAGCCGGAGCATGGCTCAATGTCCCGAAAAAGGCCGCTTTTCAACCCACTCGGCACGCCCGTTTCCTTTTGTCAGATAAAAAAGAGGGTGCCTTGGCACCCTCCTCGATAGACAAGCCGCACGGTGCGGGGATCAATCCTGGTTGATCCGGCTGGCCACAGCCCCTTGCTGACTCTTGTATTTGGCATTTTCCCGTTTGTTGTACGGGCGAGCCGCGGTACCTGACAGCATCTCGAAGTTCAGGGCACCGATCTTCATCTTGGGACGCAGGGCCAGAGGCAACTTGCCGCCGTTGTAAAACTCCAGCACGATGCGGCCGGACCAGCCCGGATCGATGCGGTGGGCGGTGACGTGCACCATGAGGCCCAGGCGCGCCAGGGAGGAGCGACCATCCAGCCAGCCGACAATATCGGCGGGCAAGGTAACCGATTCATAGGTCACCGCCAGCGCCAGCTGACCCGGGTGCAGATAGAAGGCTTCACCGTCCGGCACGTGGATCTCCTCGCTCATCACCCGCTCGATGGCATCGGCCATCTCGGCACTGGTACCGCCAAGGTCGATGTAAGGCGCGGTATGATCGCGAAACACCCTAAACTCGTTGCCCAGCAGCACATCGACGCTGACGCCGCTGATCCGCTCAACACCGGGCCGCGGCTCGATGACGATCTTGCCTTCATCCAGGTGCCGTTCGATATCGGTATCACAAAGACGCATTCTGCGACTCTCCTGACAAAAGATTCATTAAAAAAAGCCGGGCATCACCCGGCTTGTTTTCTCTCAACCAATCAACATATGGCGGATACGCGCCTTGAGCATGTCGATGGCGATGCGGTTCTTGCCGCCACGGGGCACGATCACGTCGGCATACTGCTTGGACGGGTCGATGAACTGCATGAACATGGGACGCACAGTCTTCTGATACTGCTTGAGCACGGAGTCCATGGTACGACCGCGCTCCTGCACATCGCGCACCAGACGGCGCAGCAAACAGATGTCGAGCGGGGTATCCATGAAGATGGAGGCGTCCATCAGTTCGCGCAGGCGGCTGTCAGTCAACAGCAGTATCCCTTCGAGGATGATGACACGGCGCGGTGCAAAGGTAGTGACCTCGGTCATGCGCGTGTGCTCGGTATAGGAATACTGGGGGATGTTGACCGCCTCCCCTTGCGTCAGCTGGGTCAGATGCTGCACCAGCAGATCGTGATCCAGGGCATTGGGGTGGTCATAGTTGGTCTTGACCCGCTCTTCCATGGTCAGGTGGGTCTGATCACGGTAGTAGCAATCCTCGGTGATCACACCAATCTGACCCGCTCCCAGCTCGGCCACCAGCTCTTCATAGATGGTTTGGGCGATAAGACTCTTGCCGGACGCGGATGCACCAGCAATACCGATGATCACGCAGGAATGTTGAGTATCAGACATTGAAAATACCTAAAGAGAAGAGCACTGGGGATTGTTTAAACCGATCCATTATATGAAAAAGGGGTGGCCATGCCCACCCCAAATCCGTCCCCCTTGGCCGAACGCCGATTATTCGTCCAGCGCCACCGTGTAGAGCGGGGTCGCAATCGGTTTTGCGCTGAAATAGAGCTCGGCCCCTACCCGGCGAGCCAGTTTCAGGTAAGTCTGTGACAGCTCGCCATCCGGCGCACCGAACACGGTGGGGCAGCCGTCATCCATGTGCTGGCGAATGTCGATATGCAGCGGCAACTGACCAAGCAGCGCCACGTGATACTGCTCCGCCATCTTCTGGCCACCGCCGGTACCGAACAACGGCTCGTGATGCCCGCAGGCACTGCAGACGTGGTAACTCATGTTCTCGACAATGCCAAGCACAGGCACATTGACCTTGTTGAACATGGCAATCCCCTTGCGGGCATCTGCCAGCGCCACATCCTGGGGCGTCGTGACGATCACCGCCGCCGTGGTGGGCACCTGCTGGGCCAGCGTCAGCTGGATATCGCCGGTGCCCGGGGGCATGTCCACCACCAGGTAGTCCACCTCGCCCCAGCGGGTCTCGTGCAGGATCTGCCCGAGTGCCTTGCTCGCCATGGGACCGCGCCAGATGGTGGCATCCTGCTCGGCCACCAGATAACCGATGCTGTTGCTCTTGATGCCGCAGGCCATCACCGGCTCCATCAACTTGCCATCAAAGCTGACAGGGCGCTCCTTGAGGGTCCCCGTCATGGTCGGGATGGAGGGGCCATAGATGTCCGCATCCAGCAGGGCGACCCGCGCCCCCTCTTTTTGCAGCGCCAGCGCAAGGTTGACCGCGGTAGTGGACTTGCCCACCCCTCCCTTGCCGGAGGCAACCACCAGGATATTGCGGATCCCCTGCACCGCCGCCAGTTGCTGCGCGCGGGGCATGCTGGCCACGTCTATCTCCCCCGTCCAGTCGATGCGGGTCGCGCCGGTGACGCTGCGCAGCCGGGCATCGAACTCCTCTTTGATCTGTTCAAAGAGGGACTGGCCGGCAAAGGGCAGCACCAGCGTGATGGCCAGGGTCTGTTCGTGCCGCTCGACGGAACGCACAAAACCGGCCGCGACCAGATCCTTGCCCCATCCTGCCGGCTTAAATTCGGCCAGGATCTGTTTTACTGAATCAATCACCATTAACTCCCCATTATGTTGTCGTTATCCTGAGGTGAACGGTTACCGCACATAAATCAGTGGCTTGCCGACGTCATCGTGATGCCGCCAGTCAGGGCACTGGGGGCCACAACCCTAGGCAGGCCGCCCCCAATTCGGGTAACATGCACGGCACTGTATCATCCCAACAGGCACATAAAGAACGTATTATGGCAACTGATCCTCGTAGAATGCTGGTAACCTGCGCCCTCCCCTATGCCAACGGCTCCATCCATCTCGGCCACATGCTGGAACACATACAGGCCGATATCTGGGTTCGTTATCAGCGAATGCGTGGCCATCAGGTGCATTTCGTCTGTGCCGACGATGCCCACGGCACGCCCATCATGCTCAAGGCTCAGCAGATGGGGATCTCGCCGGAAGAGATGATTGCCGCCGTCTCCCAGGAGCACCAGGGGGATTTTGCCGGTTTCAACATCAGCTTCGACAACTACCACTCTACCCACAGCGACGAGAACCGCGAGCTGGCGGGCGTGATCTATGGCCGTCTCAAAGAGTCCGGCAAAATCAAGATCCGCACCATCTCTCAACTGTTCGATCCGGAAAAATCCATGTTCCTGCCGGATCGCTTCGTCAAGGGCACCTGCCCCAAGTGCAAGTCCCCCGATCAGTACGGTGACAACTGCGACAGTTGCGGCGCGACCTACAGCCCGACCGAGCTGATTGATCCGAAATCCGCCGTCTCCGGTGCGACCCCGGTGATGAAGGACTCCGAGCACTACTTCTTCGACCTGCCCCAGTTCGAAGCCTGGCTCGCCGACTGGGTACGCGGCTCCGGCGCCATCCAGGAAGAGATGGCCAACAAGATGCAAGAGTGGTTCGAAAGCGGCCTGCAGCAGTGGGACATCACCCGTGACGCCCCCTACTTCGGCTTCGAAATTCCCGGAGCCCCCGGCAAGTACTTCTATGTCTGGCTGGACGCCCCCATCGGCTACATGGCGTCGTTCAAGAACCTGTGCAACAAGCGCGGCGACATCGACTTCGACAGCTACTGGAAAGCGGACTCCGACGCCGAGCTCTATCACTTCATCGGCAAGGACATCGCCTACTTCCACTGCCTGTTCTGGCCGGCCATGCTGGAAGGCGCGAACTTCCGCAAGCCGACCAAGGTCAACGTGCACGGCTATGTGACCGTCAACGGCGCCAAGATGTCCAAGTCCAAGGGCACCTTCATCAAGGCGTCCACCTATCTCAAGCACCTGGATCCGGAGTGCCTGCGTTACTACTACGCCGCCAAGCTCAACAGCCGCATCGACGATCTGGACTTGAACCTCGAAGACTTCGTCTCCCGCGTCAACGCCGATGTGGTCAACAAGCTGGTCAACCTGGCCTCTCGCAACGCCGGCTTTATCGCCAAGCGTTTTGACGGCAAGCTGGCCGCCACCTGCGCCGAGCCCGCACTCTACGCCGAGTTTGCCAGCGCCAGCACCAGCATCGCCGAAGCCTATGAAGCGCGCGAATTCAGCCGCGCCATCCGCGAGATCATGGCCCTGGCCGACAAGGCCAACCGCTATGTGGACGACAAGGCTCCCTGGGTCATCGCCAAGCAGGAAGGGGAGGATGCCGAGCTGCAAGCCGTCTGCTCCGTCGGCATCAACCTGTTCCGCGTGCTGATGGCCTACTTGAAGCCCGTCATGCCGCAGCTGGCCGAGCGCGCCGAAGCCTTCCTTGGCGAAACCCTGACCTGGGACGGCATCGCCGCCCCTCTGGTCGACCACGGCGTCGCTCCCTTCAAGGCGCTCTTCTCCCGCATCGAGTCCGCCAAGGTGGATGCCATGGTGGAAGCGTCCAAGGAAGATCTCGCCAAGGAGCAGAGCAAGAAGCCGGCAGGCCCCCTGGTGGACGATCCCATCAGCGAGACCATCACCTACGACGACTTTGCCAAGATTGACCTGCGGGTGGCGCTGATCAAGAAAGCCGAAGCGGTGCCGGAAGCCGAGAAGCTGCTGAAGTTGCAACTGGATATCGGCGGCGAAACCCGTCAGGTCTTTGCCGGTATCAAGTCCGCCTACAACCCGGAAGATCTGGAAGGCAAGCTGACCGTGATGGTGGCCAACCTGGCCCCGCGCAAGATGCGCTTTGGCATGTCCGAAGGCATGGTGCTGGCGGCAGGTCCGGGTGGCAAGGATCTCTGGATCCTCGAGCCCCAGGAAGGTGCCCAGCCGGGCATGCGCGTGAAGTAATACGCCCCTTCCCGGACAGTCCCAATGAAAAGAGAGGCCAATGGCCTCTCTTTTTTATCTTGTGGGGTGCTTACTGCCCGCTCTGCTGCAATGCCATGCGAAGGCCGACCAGCTCCACCTGATGGCAATCCAGTTGCAGTAGTTGGCAGCGGATCTCTGTTTTCAGGGCTCGCCGTTGCTGACCTCGCCCCGTTTCGCCCCGAAGGCGTCTGAGCCATTGGCGTCTGTCCTGCAATTGCCCAAGACGCTCCTGCCAGCTCACCAGCATGGACAACCAGGCCGGATCCCCTCCCCCCTGAGCCGTCAGCAGCTCCATCCCGTAGCGCGCCTGTTTCAGCACCAGACGCAGCCGGTGCCAGCACCGAAGTCTCGCCCTGATGCCCACAGGAAGGGAGGAGGTCTTAGCCAGTGCATCCGACAGTGACAGCGCCAGATGCAGCTGAAACAGCGGCAAGAGATCGACACCGACGGGTACCTCTTCCAGTCGGGCCAGCCAACGGGCCGGTCAACAGGGGGACCCGTGGCAAGCGGTTCTGCCGAAGCGAGCCACCATGATGCTGCGCATAGACCTGGGCATCGCGCAGGGCGGAGAGCGTGCCGACAGCACGGGTCAATCGCCGCTCCAGCTCGGGCTCATGAATGAGGGGTCGCCACAGGGCGAGCAGCGCCAGCAGGCGGCGGGCCGCTATCCGGTAGGCATGCACCTCTTCCATCCCCTTGTGCTCGCGCAGTGCCAGGGTCGCCCCCCGATATTGCCCAACGAGCCGGTTGGCCTGCGCAATCCAGCTCTCCCCCATGAACCCTCCCGGCTAGTTGGTATGAAAACCGGTTCCGGTGGGTGGCAACGCCTGGGTGCACTCCATTCGGGTGACGGTGGCGGTTCGGGGCCCGTGCTCAAGCCAGCCCAGCATCATCTGTACCTTCTGTTCGGGACCGGCAATCAGGATTTCCACCGAGCCATCTTCCAGGTTGTAGGCATGCCCCCGCAGCCCCAGTTGCAGCGCCCGCTCCCGGGTGAAGTAGCGAAACCCCACTCCCTGAACCTGACCCCACACCCGCACGACAAACGATTGCTCTCCCATTTATCACACCTTTCCCTTAAGTAATTTTTCCCCGGGGCGATAATGAGCGCGACACTCTCTTCCCCTTGCAGGACGCAATACCATTATGAAAGAAGTAAAGTTTCGGTGGGTTGACCGTTATCTCATTCACCTCACGATCAGCGAGAAATTTCTCATCACCTTCTGGTGCCCCCTGGTGTTCATCGCCTTCCTCACCTGGTATCTGCTGGCCGACGGCCATGATCAGGCGATGCAGCTCAGAGTGGATCAGCTCAAAGGGCGGGTCGAGACCACGGCCCAGCTGGTGAGCCAGCAGCCGACCCTTACCCTGCCCGCGGATCTCGTACTCACGCCTGGCGCCGCCACCGGCCTTAGCCAGCAGGGAGACATCTATCGCTATGGCGCCAGCGCAGGTCAGGCGGGCGTCGTCTCCGGTACCCTGGATACGAGTCACTACGCCCTCTGGGATGGTCAGGGCACCACGCTCACCATCATCGCGGTGCTGGCCGCCCTGCTGGCCCTCATCACCCACTATCTGATGACCTTCGTCTCGGGGGCCCTCTACTCCACCAACAAGGCATTGCAGACGGTGGCGAACGGCGATCTCACCTTCCGGCTCAACTTCTTTCCGGTGCGGGACGAGTTCTCCATTCTGGCGGGCAGTATCGACACCTTCACCGACCGCCAGCACAAGATAGTGCAACTGGTGGAAGAGTCCGCCGATGCCCTTACCCTGGCCGCCGACGAATTTCGCGAGCATGCCAGCGACGGCGAGCAGCTTGCCCGCGCCCAGCGACAGCACATGGACTCCCTGGCCGCCGCCATGGAGCAGATGTCCGCCGCCATCCGGGAAGTGGCCCGCAACGCCAATGACACCCTGCTGCAAACCCGCCAGTCCAGCGACGAGGCGACTCACGGGGCACAGCGGGTGGCACGCACCATCACCGCCATCCGCACCCTGGCGGACGAGATTGGCAATGCCTCGGGCGCGGTCGAACGGTTGACTCACAACGCCAATCGCATCAACGAAGTGGTCAACGTCATCAACGCCATCTCCCAGCAAACCAACCTGCTGGCCCTCAACGCCGCCATCGAGGCCGCCCGGGCTGGTGAACAGGGACGCGGCTTTGCGGTGGTGGCCGACGAGGTGCGCACCCTCGCCAGCCGCACCCAACAGGCCACGGTAGAGATCCAGCAGATGATCGAGGAGCTCCAGGCCGGGACCGGGGCGCTCAACGACATCATGGAGAAGACGGTGGGGCGCGCGGCCGACAGCCAGCAGCTCATCACCGAGGTGGGCATGGACATCGAGCGGCTCAGCAACCACAGCGATGCGGTCCTGGAGATGAGCACCCAGATCGCCACCTCCAGCGAAGAGCAGAGTTCGGTGGCAGAGGAGATCACTCGCAACCTCGACAAGGTGCGCCACGAGGCGAGCCGGGTGGAGGAGTCCGCCAGCGCGGCGGTCGCCGGCACCACCGGCCTCAAGGGAACCGCCAATGAACTCGGTCAGGCGCTCACCGGCCTGCGGATCTGACCCCCTCCGGCAGGCCATCCTCCAGATGGCCTGCCATGTCTGGGCCAGGCGCTGGGGACGTGCTAAACAGCCCGTCCGACCCTGACCGCGTGTGGATGCACGGATCCCGGTAGACGCGGCTTGCGTGCCTACCCTCACAGCCCCTACTATATGCCCCCTTCTTTTCTACCATCGGCAACTACCCATGAGCGCTTCCATCTATCTCGTCAAAGGCCGCGAAAAATCCCTGCTGCGTCGCCACCCCTGGATCTTCTCCAAGGGCATTGAGCGGGTGCAGGGCAACCCCGTTGACGGCGATACCGTCGAGATCTTCACCCATGACGGCAAATGGCTCGCCCGTGGTGCCTGGTCCGGCAGCTCCCAGATCCGTGCCCGGGTCTGGACCTTCGACAAGGATGAGAGCGTCGATCTCGACTTCTTCATCCGTCGCCTCAAATACGCCCAGGAGTCCCGTGACGGGCTCATCAAGCGTCAGGGCCTCACCGGCTATCGCCTCTGCGCCGCCGAATCCGACGGTCTGCCGGGCCTCACCATCGACCGCTACGCCGACTTCCTGGTGTGCCAGATCCTCTCCGCCGGTGCCGAGTTCCAGCGTGAGCTGATAACGCAAGCCCTGCGTACCCTCTACCCCGAGTGCAGCATCTATGAGCGCTCCGACGTGGCCGTGCGCAAGAAGGAAGGGCTGAAGGAGCGCACCGGCGTCATTCATGGCGAGACCCCGACCGACCCCGTGGTGATCGAGGAGAACGGCGGCGTCAAGATCCTGGTCGATATTCGCAACGGTCACAAGACGGGTTTCTATCTGGATCAGCGGGATAACCGCCTTGCCGCAGCGAAATACACTGAAGGCAAGCGGGTGCTCAACTGCTTCTGCTACACCGGCGGTTTCGGGGTCTATGCCCTCCAGGGCGGTGCCAAGGAGGTAGTCAACGTCGATCTCTCCCAGAATGCGCTGGACATCGCCCGCCAGAACGCCGAACTGAACGGTCTCGATACCAGCAACACCCAGTTCGTGCGTCACGACGTCTTCAAGCTCTTGCGCGAATATCGCGAGAAGGGCGAGAAGTTCGATGTCATCGTGCTGGACCCACCCAAGTTTGCCGAGAGCAAGGCCCAGCTGCTGGGCGCCTGCCGCGGCTACAAGGACATCAACATGCTGGCGTTCCAACTGCTGGCGCCGGGTGGCGTGCTCTTGACCTACTCCTGCTCCGGCCTGATGGAGCAGAGCCTGTTCCAGAAGATAGTGGCCGATGCGGCCCTCGATGCCGGTCGCGATGCCCAGATCCTGGAGCTGCTCTCCCAGGCATCTGATCACCCCATCGGTACCGCCTATCCGGAAGGCTTCTACCTCAAGGGGCTGGTGGTGCGCGCCCGCTAAGCCGAGCAGACCAGCGCTGCCCCCCTTGTCCCCGGTTCCAGATCCGGGCCAGGACTGGGTTCTGCTAGTCATCAAAAAGCCCGCGATCGTAGCGGGCTTTTTTTATGCAGCGCCAAAGAGACAACCTCCCCCCGACTTTGCCACCAACAGCGATTGCGGCCCCCATCCCTCCTCTTCGACTGACGACTGCCATCTTCAATCAAAGGTTGCCGCATCGTTAACCCGATTCTCATCTCTCTTTCACTACACAACCCACCAGCAGAGACATGCCCGGCATTTTTTTATGCAAAAGCATGAAATATTACGCATCAACATTCAAAAATCCTCGGGGAAATATCAGCCATAAACGCATACCCACTCATTTGAATGAATATTGCTGTTTTCCCCTGCAATGGATCACGCCATGCCCCTGTCCGCCTCGCACATTGCCTGGGACGACAATACTCGCCCACCACAAGTCATCCCGCTCAATCACGCGCCGGCGCGCCCAGCGGGAAGTAGTGTCGAAATGGCCTCGCCTCCTCCACCACCCGCACGATGGAGGGATGATTGAGCAGACGGGCGCGATAGGCACGCAGACGGCCATAGCCAGCCGGGATCTCGTGGGCCCAGTCGGCGTAGAAGAGCGAGGGGGCTGCGGCGCAATCGGCCAGCGTAAAGTCTGCGCCGGCAATCCAGTGGCGTCCTTCCAGTCGCTGATCAAGCCAGGGGTAGATCTGATTGAGCAGCTCGCGGGCCTCCACTACGCCATAGCGGTCGCGATCAGCGGCCGGGCGCATTGCATCCAGCACCACTTTTTGCATCGGCGTCATCACATAGTTGTCGAAGACGCGATCCAGCATATGCACCTCCAGACCCGCATCGCCAGGCGGGATCAGGCTGACGGGGCCCGGATGGTGCGCCTGCAGATGGGCGACGATGGTGCTGCTCTCGAGGATGCAGCGACCATCATCCAGCAACATCGGGAAGCGCTTGAGTGGCCAGAGGGCGGCAAGTTCGGCGCTCGCCTCCGGCTCTTCGAGATTCCGGTACTCGAACAGGGTGGTATTCTCGTAGAGAGCGATCAGCACTTTCTGGCTGTAGGAAGAAAAGGGGTGGGCATAGAGTTTCATGGGGATGTTCCTGACGCTCAGAGGGATGACTTCCCTAGTCTAGATCCCCTCTCTATTTTCGATGCGTCCCTATCCCATGCTGGTTTTAGGATGATAAACGCCCATTCATGACGGCAATCACACTCGTATGACTCTCTTTTAGGTAGGGTGATCCCGCCTGTGGCCGCCAAGCCGGGGCAGCCGACTCATCAGGGTTGATGAGCGGCACCACAACAAAAATTGATGTCAGGCCAAGCTGAACATCATCAAGGATCCCGTCATGAATCAATCATTGCCGCTGTTGACGCCGCTGCGGGACATCGCTGCCCTGATGGTGGTGCTGTTCCACGCCCGCTTGCTGCTCTTTCCCCAGTGGATGGAGTCGATCGCCGGCCACACCCAACTCATCGAGAACGGCTACCTCTGGGTCGATCTCTTCTTTATTTTGAGCGGGCTGGTGCTGGCCCACGTCTACGGGGAGGCTTTCACCCGCTCGCCCCACACCGTGAGTTATGGTCGCTTCCTCTGGCTGCGGCTCACCCGGGTGTATCCCCTCTACCTAGTGACCCTGCTGCTGCTGGTAGGCTGGGAGCTCTACAAGGCCCACCACGGGATTGGCTTCTACGCCGGTCCCCTGTTCAAGATGTGGGAGTGGGAAGGAATGCCTCCGTTCGGCTCACCCTTTACCCCGGCCGAGGCGCTGCCAAGCAGCCTGTTGCTGCTGCAGGTGGTGACCGATCACGGATTGACCTGGAACTTCGCCGCCTGGTCGCTCAGCGTGGAGTGGATTAGCTATCTGCTGTTTCCACTGCTCATTTCCCTCGCCGTCACCCGCAGCCGCTGGAGCAACCTCGCCCCTTTGCTGGCCCTGACGGTGCTGGCCTTTATCGTGCACAGCCGGGGTACCCTGGATGTCACCAGCGGAGCGCTGGCCATCGGGCGCGGGGTGAGTGAATTCGTGCTCGGCCTCTGGCTGCTGCCCAAGGTGAAGGCTGCCCGCCAGTGGCCCATGATGCAGCGGGATCTGCCGCTGCTGCTCGCCTTTTTGCTCCCCTTCGCGCTGATGCAGTTCACCATGACGCCGCAGCTGACCCTGCTGCTGATCAGCGCCTACGTGTTGCTGATCTGGATTGCCGCCTGCCAGGGCGATCGCCAGAGCCCGCTGCTGCGCCTCCTGGACAACCGCTTCACCAACTGGCTGGGGGATCTCTCCTACTCCATCTACCTGCTCCACGCCCTGGTGTTGCTCACCGGCTGCGAGCTTGTCCACTCTCTGGCGCCGGGGCTCACCGCGTGGTGGTACGCCCAGACCAACCCCTTGCTGGGGGTGCTGGCCACCCTGTTGATGCTCGCCGTGCTGATCGGGCTCTCGGCGCTGAGCTACACCCTGCTGGAGCGGCCGCTGCAACGGCGACTGCACCGGCTAGGCAAGGCTCCCCAACCAGTGATGGAGCAAGCTGGCTAGTTTCCGTCGCCACATGCTGCCCCGATGCAAGACCGGCACGCCGTCGGGGCGGCTCAAAGTGGGACTAGCCTGAGCAAGGCGAAGAGTACGGCTCTTTTTGAACCCGACAATCCCCTGCGCTTTGTGTGAATTACAGTTCGAATCAAGAGGGCCGTCTGTGGCATAATGGCCCGTCCTGTGGTCCTCGGCGGGGCTTCGCCGGCGCATCCTTGCCCTCCTCCCGCCCTGCCTGGCAGCCTGACATCACTGTGTTCACAGGCCGCCAGGGCCACCCTATTTTTGCGCGCACATTTGACGGCGCCGCAGCAGTTATTGGCACACACAAGTCTGCCCACACAAGGGGAAAGCATGTCTTCCATTCGTCTGACCCAATACAGCCACGGCGCTGGCTGTGGCTGCAAAATCTCCCCCAAGGTGCTCGACACCATCTTGAAGAGCCAGATCCCGGGCTTTGACGACCCCACCCTGGTGGTCGGCAACAGCAGCAAGGATGATGCCGCCGTGGTCGACATCGGCAACGGCCAGGGCATCGTCTCTACCACCGACTTCTTCATGCCCATCGTCGACGATCCCTTCACCTTCGGTCGCATCGCCGCCACCAACGCCATCAGCGACATCTACGCCATGGGCGGCAAACCCATCGTCGCCATAGCCATCCTCGGCTGGCCCGTCAACATACTCGCACCTGAAGTGGCCCAGCAGGTGATCGACGGGGGTCGCCAGGTGTGTCACGAGGCGGGCATTTCTCTGGCAGGCGGTCACAGCATCGACGCCCCCGAGCCCATCTTCGGCCTCGCAGTGACCGGTATCGTGCCACTCGACGCCATCAAGCAGAATGACACCGCCCAGGTGGGTGATGTGCTCTATCTTACCAAACCCCTTGGCATCGGCATCCTCACCACCGCCCAGAAGAAGGGCAAGCTCAAGCCCGAGCATGAGCAACTGGCCCCGGATGCCATGTGTACCCTCAACAAGATTGGCCAGCGCTTCGCCGCCTTACCCGGCGTGCACGCCATGACCGACGTGACCGGTTTTGGACTGGCAGGCCACCTGCTGGAGATGTGCGAAGGTTCCGGCGTCAGTGCCCGTCTGGACTTCAAGGCGCTGCCGCTGCTGGACGAGGTGGATTACTACCTGAGTGAGGGCTGCGTACCAGGCGGTACCCTGCGCAACTTCGACTCCTATGGTGACAAGCTGGGCGCCATGGATGATCGCACCCGCAGCATCCTGTGCGACCCGCAGACCAGCGGCGGCCTGCTGGTAGCCGTCGGTAAAGAAAGTGAAGCCGAGCTCCTTGCCATTGCCGCACAGGCAGGGCTGACCCTCTCTCCCATCGGCCAGTTGCAGGCCCGCACCGGCAACCAGTTCATCGAGGTTGTCCAATGAGTACCCTGCCACTGGCCACGGATTACGCCCGGATCTTTCTGGATGAGGTTCCACTCATCGATCTGCGCGCCCCCGTCGAGTTCAAGGAAGGGGCCTTTCCCACCGCCGTCAGCCTGCCGCTGATGACGGACGAGGAGCGTGCCCGGGTCGGTACCTGTTACAAGCAGGAGGGTCAGGCCGCAGCCATCGCCCTGGGCCATCAACTGGTGGGAGGCGCGGTGCGCGACGCGCGCATGGAAGGCTGGCTGGCCAGGTTGCGCCAGCAACCCGACGCCCTGCTCTACTGTTTTCGCGGCGGCCTGCGCTCCCAGACAGTGCAGCAGTGGCTGGCCGAGGCCGGCATCACCCGCCCCCGGGTCGCGGGCGGCTACAAGGCGCTGCGCCACTTTCTCATCGACACCCAGGCGAAGGCCAGTGCAGAGTGCGACTGGACCGTGCTGACCGGCATGACCGGCTCCGGCAAGACCCACATGCTGGCGCACATCACCCAGGCGGTGGATCTGGAAGGGCACGCCCGTCACAGGGGGTCGTCGTTTGGCCAACTGCCGGGTGGGCAACCCGGCAACATCGACTTCGAAAATCGGCTTGCCATCGAGCTGCTTCAGCGTCGCAACCGGGGAGAGTCACAGTTTGTACTGGAAGACGAGAGCCGTCTCATCGGTCGCTGCGCCCTGCCACTCAACCTTTATGAGGCCATGTGCCGGGCTCCCCTGGTGGTGGTGGAGGTGCCGCAGGAGGCACGGGCCGAGCAGATCCGCACCGATTACGTGCAGGATCTCTGGCTGCGCTATCTGGAGTTCCATGGGCCAGATGCAGGCTGGCCGCTGTTTGCCGGCTACCTCACCGACGCCATGGCCAGGCTCAAGCGCCGACTCGGTGACAAGGATTATCGCGAACTCGATGGGCTGTTGCAGGCCGCCCTCAGGGAACAGGCCCAGAGCGGGGACACCCGCGCCCATCTGGTCTGGATCAGACTGCTGCTGACTCGCTACTATGACCCCATGTACCGCTATCAGCTGGACAACAAGCGCGAGCGGATCCTGTTTCGTGGTGCCAAGGAGGCCTGCCTCGCCTTCTTCGCCAAACGCTCCCCCCTTCAGACCCCTCAGGAGAGTCCCACATGTTGAAGTTCGAGGTGATCCCGGTCACCCAGTTCGCCCAGAATTGTTCTCTTATCTGGTGTGACGAGACCCGCCAGGCTGCCCTCGTCGATCCCGGCGGCGAGGCGGACAAGCTGCTGGCCGCCATAGCCAAACGGGGGCTGACCCTCACCCATATCCTGCTGACCCACGGCCATCTGGATCATGTGGGCGCCGCCGCCGAGCTGCGCGAGAGAACCGGTGTCGCCATTACCGGCCCCCACAAGGAGGATGCCTTCTGGCTCGACATGCTGCCCCAGCAGAGTCAGATGTTCGGCTTCTCCCACACACCAGCCTTCACCCCCGATCGCTGGCTTGCACTGGGTGACAAGGTGCAGCTGGGCCGGTGCGAGCTGGATGTCTATTTCTGCCCGGGCCACACTCCGGGCCACATCGTGCTGCTCTGCCAGGCAGAACGCCTCGCCTGGGTGGGAGATGTGCTCTTTGCCGGCAGCATAGGCCGCACCGATTTCCCGCGCGGGGATCACGGGGCGCTGATCAAGTCGATCACCGAGACCCTGCTGCCGCTCGGGGATGAGATCGTCTTTATTCCGGGCCATGGCCCGAGCTCCACCTTTGGTCACGAACGGGCCAGCAATCCCTATCTGACACAGCCCATCTGGTAATCCCCCCGCTCCTCGCGGGCATCCCATTGCGCCTTGAGGCGCAAGATCTCCGGCATGATCTCGAGAAAACGGGAGAGCAGCCGGGGATCGAAGTGCTGGCCGGAGCCATCGCGCATGGTGGCCAGCACCCGGTCCAGGGGCCAGGGCTCTTTGTAGGGGCGACGTACGCTCAGGGCGTCAAAGACGTCGGCGATGGCCACGATCCGCGACGCCTCGGGGATCCCCTCGCCGGTCTCGCCGGCGGGATAGCCGGAGCCGTCCCATTTCTCGTGGTGGTGCAGGGCAATCTCCGCCGCCATGCGAAAGATGGGGGGCATCGGATCGCCTCAGGATCTCGTAACCGATGCGCGGGTGACTTCGCATGATGATCCACTCCTCCTCGGTGAGGGGACCGGGCTTCTTGAGGATGTGGTCAGGGATACCAATCTTGCCCATGTCGTGCATGGGGGCTGCCAGCCCCAGCAGATCCGACTGCTCCGGGCTCCAGCCCGCCGCATCAGCCAGGGCCCGGGCGTAAGCGGCCATGCGCCAGATATGCACCCCGGTGTCGGTGTCGTTGTAGTGGCCCGCCTCGCTCAGCATGACGATGGCGGTGCGATAGCTGCACTCGAGCTGATCGAGGCGCACCAGGGAGAGATGATTGCGCACCCGGGCACGCACCGTGCTCGGACAGACCGGCTTGTAGATATAATCCACTCCGCCCGCCTCGAACCCCTGGCTCTCGCTGTCTGCGTTGTCGCTCGCGGTGATAAAGAGCACCGGGATCCCGGCGTGAGCCGGATCGGCCTTGAGCCGGCGGCACACTTCGTAACCATCCATGTCGGGCATGCGCACGTCCAGCATGATAAGTGCCGGTTCGTGACGCCCCACGGCGGCCAACCCCTCCTCTCCCCCTTTGGCAAAGAAGAGGTTGTATTCCTCCTTGAGGATTTGCCGCAGCAACCCGAGGTTGCTCGGCTCGTCGTCGATGATCAGCACGCGCGGTCGACTCATGGCGCAGGTTCCTCCCGATCCTCCAGATAATCCTCCAGCTTGCGGGTGGCGAACGGGATATCGAACAGCTCCAGGGCTGCGCTTATCTCGCTCACTAGTTCACAAGGAAGGTGACTCCTTGCCTGGCTCAGCGCCGGCTCAATCAGATCCAGATCCTCGCTCACCAGGGCCTGATGCAGGGCGTGCAGGCAGACCTCCCGCGCTTCCCCCTGGGCCAGCGGGGAACTGACCGCGCCCGGCATAGGTATCGATGGAGTGTTGTGCACGCTCCAGGGCCTCGAGGAAGGGTGCGATAAGCTGGCTGGTGTCGCCACCCTGCTCGATGGCCTCGTTCAACTCGGCACTGATACGCGCCACATCGGTGAGTGACAGGCTCCCCGCCCCCCCCTTGAGCTTGTGGGTCAGGCTCGCGGCCGCATCGGTCTCGTGCTGGGCGATATAGTCCGGCAACACGGTACCAACCGTCATGTAGTCATCGCGAAAACGCCGCAGGTATTTAAGATAGACCGAGGCTTCACCCCAGTTGCGCAGTCCGGTATCGATATCGATGCCGGCCACCGGCTCATGGGGGAGTGGCTCGTCGCTCACTGTGAGCGGCAGGACACAGTCCGGCAGATAACGCAGCAAGGTCGCGATAAGCTGCTCCACATCGAGCGGCTTGGCGATGAAGTCGTTCATGCCAGAGGCCAGCGCCGCCTCCCGCTGATCCTTGAATACCCCTGCGGTGAGTGCCAGCACGGGAGTCTCCTCCCGCCCCGGCAGCAGACGCAGGCGACGGGTCGCCTCGTAGCCATCCATCACTGGCATCTGCACATCCATGAGTACCAGATCGATGCGCCGTGCCGGATCTGCCAGGCAGGCCAGGGCTCGCTCCCCATCGATGGCGGTGATCACCTCGGCCCCCTCCCGTTGCAACAAGCGGGTCGCCACCTCCAGGTTGATGTCGCTGTCATCCACCAGCAGTATGTGCACGCCCGGCAGGCGCAGACGGCGCTGGCCACTCTCAAGGGGCTCCACATGCTCGCGCTTCTCGTGGATGAGACGTGCCACCGCGTTGTAGAGACTGGAGCCGGTGACCGGTTTGTGCAGCACCAGATCCACCTGATCCGAGCCGGGGCGGTGCATCAGTTCATCCTGGGAATAGGCGGTCGCCATGATGATGATGGGTGAACGCTCCTGCTGCTCGAAGGCGCGGCGAATGGCCAGGCAGGTCTCGAGCCCGTCCATGCCCGGCATGATCCAGTCGAGCAGGATCACGTCAAAACGCTCCCCCTGGCGCAGCAGATGGTGCAGCGCCTGCTCACCGGACTCCACCACCCGCGACTGCCATCCGAGGGAACCCACCGTCATCGACAGGGCGTCGCGGGTCACCTGATTGTCGTCGGCGATGAGCAGCGAGATGTGCTGCAGGCGCTCGTTCAAGGCCTCGGGCCGCTCCCCCTGCTCCAGCCGGACGCGGAACCAGAATTCGCTCCCCTTGCCAAGCTCGCTGGTGACGCCGATGTCCCCCCCATCAGATTCACCAGGCGGCGACTGATGGTCAGACCAAGCCCGGTGCCCCCGAAGCGGCGACTGGTGGAGGAGTCTGCCTGGGAGAATGCATTGAAAATGTTGGCCTGCTGCTCGGGGGGAATGCCGATCCCGGTGTCGCGCACCCGAAACAGCAAGGTGGCCATGCCGTCTTGCTCTGATTCCAGCACAACCTTGACCTCCACCTCGCCGCGTTCGGTAAACTTGATGGCATTGCCGGTCAGGTTGAGCAGCACCTGCTCGAGGCGCAGGGCGTCCCCAATCAGATGGGAAACCGGCTCGGGGGCACTGCTCACCACCAGTTTGAGGTGCTTCTGGCCAACGCAGGTGGACATGATGGCCGCCACGTGATCGAGCACCTCTTCGAGACTGAATGGCACCCGCTCAAGCTTGAGCCGACCCGACTCAATCTTGGAGAAATCGAGGATGTCGTTGATGATCCCGAGCAGCGCCTGCCCGGCCTGGTGGATTTTGCGCACCAGGGCATGCTGACCATCCTCGAGCCCTCCCTGTTCGAGCAGGTAGGTCAGCCCCATGATGGCGTTCATGGGGGTGCGGATCTCGTGGCTCATGTTGGCGATGAAATCACCTTTGACCTGTGCCAACCTGGCCGCTTCCTGCTGGGCCAGTTGCTCCTTGTGCCTGCTGCGCACCAGTGCAGCCACACCGGCACCAAACAACAGCAGCAGCACGGCGCTGGCGGCCAAGATGATCCCCCAGATATGAGTGCGAATGGCCTGCAGCTCGCTGTGCGGCACCAGGGACGCGGCTTTCCAGATCAGCTGATCATGATTCTGTGCCGGGTACAGGGTGGTCCAGCTCCAGAGTCCGTCGGCAGACTCCATCTGGCCGTTTGATGCGTCCCAGAACGCCTGCCAGGCCTGGGGAGAAGTCTGCTTCAGAGTCAGATCCGGGCGCTCGAGCATGAAGCCCCACTCCCGGGATGGGTCCGGGCTGCGCAGCCAGTATCCGTCCTGGTTGAACAGCATGATGTGATCGGCTGCCTTGCCGCGGTTGTCGGCAAACTCCTTGAGCATACGGGCAGCCTGAACGTTGATTAGCAGCAGACCAAGATCACGTCCCCCAAGGCGCAGACGCTTGGCAATGCGGATCTTGACATCCTCCCCCACCTTAGCGCTTCGCGTCACAGGAGGGGGATCCCCATTACTGGGTGATAGCTGCTCGCGCAGTACCGGGTTCCTGCTTCATCGGGCGGCCTGATTGCACCGCGCCTCCACAGGCTAAAACGGCGTGTCCC